>CAZDXK010000001.1:0-35913 GCA_964509215.1 uncultured Actinomycetes bacterium
CGGGATCGACGGGGAATGGGCTCGCCATGGATACCACTCGCTACGAAGAGCTCACAAGACGCGGAGCGTGACGCGACCCTCGGTGAGCAGTCGCCCTACCTTGTCATGGGCGTTCTCACGAGGCATGGGAGGCCTCCGAACATGGAATGATTGCGTCGCGAAACTCGGTTTGACGCTTGCGTTGCTCCAGGAACTTCATGCCCTCGGTGTGGCCGGCGTTGTGTGTGCCGTGCCGCAGCGCGATCAGGTCGAGATACTCCAGCACCTCATCCGCGATTTCAGGTTGGCGGGCGAAATATGAGAACCGATGCCAGCCACGATCTCCAAGGGCCGCGCATCGGAACGCATCATGGGCGAGGAGGACCCGCTCCTGAACATAGGAGGCCCTCAGGAAGGTCTCTTCTATGTTCGCCTGGGGAGGTGGAACGAAAACCGCGATGTTCGACGTCCCCTTGTCGTGCGGATTCCGCTTCAGCCAGCCGAGCTCGTCGAGTTTGATGCGACTGAGGCGAACCGCGCATAGCGAGTGACCTGCTCTCATCGCGTGGGTCCGTAGGTCAAGCTTCATGTTCGCAACGCGGCCTCGCTCGAAAGCGATCGAGAACGCTGCCTCGAGTGCGCGTCGAGCGCTTGCGAGCTCGAGCGGCCACGGTTCCCTGTCTACCTGTGCATAGATCGCCGCGAGCCGCTCAGTGGCTTCATACGGGGTCCACACGCGGGGTTCGTCCTTCGCGATCGCCGCGGCCTTCCGGGCGGTTCTCTCGGCGTAGTGGTGGGCGGCTTGAGATCCCCGCTCCACCAAGATCCGCTCGTACTGGAGCGAGTGGTAGCCGTGCTTCGCGTGCCGTTTCGAGAGGGTTCGGACGATCGTCTGCTCGTCGTTCCCGAGGCAGACGAGCCGCAACGCCCAGGTGAGGTCTTCGCTCAGATACCTGCCATCGTCGACTCGGCTCATGGGAGGCGCTCCCAGACGCGCTGCGCGCCCTTGTGTCGAGTGACGGCGCGGCTCTCGACGAGGCCCGACGCAGACGATCCAGCCGACGTTCCGAGCGCAGTGGAACACCGATCCCATAGCCGGTGAGCGCCCGTGCTCGGAGCGGATATCGTCGGCAGAGATGCGAGCACCGACGGGAAGCTGCCAGATCAGCTCAAGCGCACGCTCAGTCCATTCAGGATCGTTGCATGGGACTCAATTGACCTGCTGAGCCAACGACCTACCCCCAGCCCACGACGATGCAGGAATCGCCCCGGGGCTAAGGTCGCGGTCAGCGCCCCGTCCTAGGCCCGGACGAATCGGGCGGAACCAAGAACGGGCGCGATGAGCGTCTCGTTCCCGTCTGTCCACTTGACCCGGTAGCTCACGCTCAAGTCGCCGTGGATGACTTGAAGAATTTCCCCCTCGCGGGGTTGGGAGCCAACCTTGGGGGATTCGATGACGATGAGGTCGCCTCGCTTGGCTGGCATCGTCGTCGCGAGTGTGCGAGTTGCCGGCGTCGCGGTCTGCCCAGATGCCCTTGCGCCTCGGAGTGCAGGTCGTTTGGCCTGAGACGCGATTGGAGCTGAGCGACTCGCCGTGGCCCTCCTCGCTGTCGCCTTCTTGGCGATCGTCTTCTTCGCCATGACCTTCTTCGCGCTCTTCTTCCTGCCGGTGACCTTCCTCGCGACGGGCTTCTTGGCAATCGTCTTCTTGGCAGTCGTCTTGGCCGTGGTCTTCCTCGCAGTGGTCTTCCTCGGATTTGTCTTGCCAGGGGTCCTCCTCGCCGCGACCTTCCGGGCCGTCGACTTCTTCGCGCTGACCTTCCTTGCCGTCATCTTCTTGGTCGTTGTCTTCTTGGCAGTGGTCTTGTTCGCTGGCACGGTTCCCCTCCTGGCGCTAACAGCCGCATCGAGAGACTACTCCCCTTGGTACTCCTCGAAGCATGCTCGGGGCGGTCGGGAGTAGGTGAGTCCTGTCCTGAACGCCTCGTTCCGAGCGGTGCCATGCTGCCCGTCGAACTGAGCCAGGTAGGATCAGGCCGAGAAGGCGACAAGAGGCTCTTATTAAGATCCTTCACGGTGTGAAACCAGCACCTAGGACGGATCGACCTGCGCACTAACCCTAGCCCCGATGTTCACGGCCAGGCCGCCGATCTTGCCGTTATGGTCGTGACTTCCCCGGTGTGGAGACCTGTTCGGTGACGGGAAGGCTCGACATCTTCTGATCCACCCGTCTGACGAGCTCGCGGAGATCGTCGGCGACGTAGGTGGGACGCACCTCCGACGCCGCGAGCTCCTCCTTGGTCGACACCCCGTCAGCACGAGCAGGGAGTCCCAGCCGTCGTGGGAGTGACTTCGTATGCGTCCCACTGAGCCGGGCTGCGCTTGGCGCCGGTACGCTGGCGTCCGACACCATCCCTGGAAGTTGGTGAAGATTACCCAACTGCGCGACCTCAATTTCCGGCCTCAAACGCCCAGCACATCCTCCGCACGGTGGCAGGACACGGTTCGGCCCGGTTCGACTTCCCGCAGCTGCGGCACCTCGACCCGACAACGGTCGACCGCGAGCTTGCACCGCGGATGGAAGGGGCACCCGAGTGGCGGGTCGGCTGGATCGGGGACGTTGCCCGGCAGCACCACGCGCGACCGGCGTGCCGCCAGATCGATCTCTGGTACTGCCGACCTGAGCGCCACCGTGTACGGGTGCGCCGGCCGGGCCAGCACTTCCTCCGTCGGCCCCTGCTCCACGATCTTCCCGAGGTATAGGACCGCGGTCTCCTCGCAGAGCTGCTCCACAACCGCAAGGTTGTGGGACACGAGCACGTAGGCGAGCCCGCGTTCCTTGCGCAGCTTCCCGATCAGCTCGAGGATCCGCGCCTGCACGGTCACGTCGAGCGCGCTCGTCGGCTCGTCCAGCACCAGCACCCGCGGCTCCACCGATAGGGCGCGGGCGATCGCGACTCGCTGGCGCTGCCCGCCTGATAGCTGATGTGGGTACCGCCCCGCGAAACCATCCGCCAGCCCCACCTCGGCCAACAGCGACTCAACCCTTCCCGGGATGTCCGCCTTGGGCACGATCCCGTGCGCGCGCAGCGGCTCTGCCACCGCCGCGCCGATCCGCACACGTGGGTCCAGGCTCGTCGTCGGATCCTGGAACACGATCTGCACGGTTCGCCGGTACGCGCGCAGCTCACCGCCGCGCAGGCGCAGCACGTCCTGCCCCCCCAGCCGGATCGAGCCTCCCTCGGCATGAACCAGCCGCAGGAGCGCGCGAGCGATGGTCGTCTTGCCCGACCCACTCTCCCCCACGAGCCCGAGCCCGAACGGGCCAATCGGCAACGAGAACGACACCCCGTCCACGGCGCGCACAAGCCCGAACCGGACATGAAGGTCCTCGACCTCCAGGAGCGGGGCGCCGGCGCTATCGGTCATCGAGGGCCCGGCCCCCCGATCCTGGGCACCGCCGCCACGAGCTCCCTCGTGTAGACGTGCCGCGGTTCGCCGAGCACCCGGGGCGTCGATCCTTCCTCGACGATCCGCCCCGCCCGCATCACCGCAAGGCGGTCGCAGAGCTCCGAGATCACCGCGAGGTCGTGGGTGATGAACAGCACGCTCATCCCCCGCTCGTCGCGGAGCCGGCGGAGCAGCTCCAGGATCTCGGCCTGCACCGTGACGTCGAGCGCGCTCGTGGGCTCGTCGGCGAGGAGCACCTCCGACCGGAGCGCGACCGCCATCGCGATGACCACACGCTGCGCCTGCCCACCGGAGAGCTGGTGGGGGTACCGCACCAGCAGCTCCGGTGAGAGCAGCACCGAGCGGAGCGCTTCGGCGGAGCGCTCGCGCGCCTGTTCACGGGAGGCGCCGTGCACCCGCAGCGTCCGCTCGAACAGCTCGCCCACACGGGTGAGCGGGTCGAGCGAGGCCACCGGGCTCTGGAAGATCGCCGCAATGCGGCTGCCACGGATCTGGCGCAACCGATGCTCCGGGGCGCCGACGAGCTCCTCCCCGTCGAGCCGGATGCTCCCCTCGACCGTCGCCCCGAGCGTTCCGGCCAGCCCCAGCACGGCCAGCGACGTCATCGATTTCCCCGAGCCGCTCTCGCCGGCGAGTCCCAAGATCTCGCCGGCTCTCAGGTCGAGCCGCTCCAGCTCCACCACGCGTCGCTCGCCGAACCGGATCCGCAGGTCGCGCACTCCGAGCCGCGGTTCGCGTGCGGCTGTTGGCGTCGCGTCGCTCATCGCGACAGTACCCGCCTCGGGTCCAGGATCTCCCGGAGCCCGTCGCCGAGCAGGTTGAACGCCACCGCGGTGAGGAAGATCGCCGCGCCCGGGAACGTCCCTAACCACCAGTGGGTGGTGAAGAATGACAGACCCTGACTCACCATGAGGCCCCAGTCCGGGGTGGGATCCTGCGCACCGAGCCCCAGGAACGACAACGCGGAAGCCGTCAGGATCACGCCACCCACGTCCGACGAAACCTGGACGATCACCGGGGTGATGGAGTTCGGCAGGATGTGCCGCAAGAGGATCCGGCGGTGCGGGATGCCCAGGGCCCGAGCGCTTTCCACGAACGGGCGCCCAGCAACCGAAGCGGCCTGCCCGCGAACGAGCCGCGTGTACCAGGGCCACCAGGTGATCGCGATGGCAATCACCGTCGTGCCGAGCGAGGGCGTGAGGACCGCCGCGAACGCGAGCGCCAGAAGCAAGGCCGGAAAAGCCAGGAACACGTCGGTCACTCGCATGATGGTCTCGTCCACGATCCCACCGAAGTAGCCGGCTACGGTCCCGAGCGGCACGCCGACCACGGTCGAGATCACCAGCACCAGCACCGCGATCGTCGGTGAGATGCGAGCGCCGTAGATCACGCGCGACAGGACGTCCCTCCCCACCTGATCCGTGCCGAACGGATGCTGGAGCGAGGGCGAGAGCAGGATCTGGCTCGGGTGTGTGGCGCTTCCCGCGTCCTCCGGGAACGGCGCGAGCAATGGCGCGAGCAACGCCACCAGGACGATCAGCAGGGATAGCCCGGCGCCCCACGCGAGGAGCGGGTTCCGCCGGAATCCCGCGACGACGTCCCGCCACCGTCCGGGCGGTCTCGGCTCCGCACCTCGTTCCTCGATAACGGCGACCGCGCCGTCGTGGGCTCGTACCGGTTCGTCGGCCATCAGCTCAGCCGGATCCTCGGGTCGATGAGAGCCTGGATCACGTCGACCAGCGTGTTCCCCACGACGTAGACGATTGCCACGAAGAGCGTCACGCCGACGATCGCCGGGGTATCGAGTGCCGACACGGCGTCGGCCGCGTAGCTTCCGAGGCCCGGTCGGTTGAAGATCGCCTCGACCAGGAAGGCGTTCACGATCGAGTACGCGAAGACGAGTGCGAGGATCGCCAACACCGGGTTCCACACATGTCGGAGGGCGAATCGCCCGAACACGCTCCGCTCGGAGAATCCCAGCGCGCGAACCATGCGGATGTGGTCCTCCCCGACCGTGTCGAGGACGGAGGCCCGGACCATCCTCGTGATCACACCGAAGGGATAGGCCGCGATCACGACGGCCGGGAGGACGAGGTGCTGGAGGGTGCTCCAGAGCACCGGCCAGTTCCCGGTGATCAGCGAGTCGATCACCGGCATGTTGGTGATGCTCCGGAGCGGACTCGTGTAGTCGAGGTCCGGGGCGTAGGTCCCCGCCACCGGCAACACCCGGAGCCACTGGAAGAACACGAGCTGGAGGATCAGCGCCAACCAGAACGAGGGCATGGACACTCCGAACACCGCGCCCAGGCGCGCGAGGAAGTCGGGGGCACGTCCCTTCCACCGCGCCGACACCAGCCCCAGTGGGACACCGACCACCAGGGCAAGGATCAATGCGGCGGCCACCAGCTCGATCGTCGCCGGCGCCCTCCGGGCGATGTCGGTGAGCACGGGGCGACGCGTCCGGAGCGACACCCCCCAGTCGCCTGAGGCGACCCCTCCGAGGTAGGCCACGATCTGAACGGGCATCGGTCGGTCGAGCCCGAGCTCATCGCGCGCTTGCTTCACCTGCTCGGGGCGGGCGCGCGGGCCCGCCCATGTGGCCGCCGGGTCGCCCGGGACCACGCGGGCGATCACGAACGTCAGGACCACCACCCCCACCACCACGAGCGCGGCGAGAGCGACGCGACGGACGAGGTAGCGGCTCACGCCGCCGGCGTCAGCTCATAGCCGAAGACCACGTTCGGGTAGGCGGGGTCGTCCACGAACCCCTGCACCGAATCGAGCATCGCCCGCTGGTATACCTGCGTGTACAGGGGGATCGCCGGGTCGTCCTCGTACAGCGTCTCCTGCATCCGAACGTACATCTGGCTCGCCGCATCACGATCGGTGGCCGCGACCACCGAGGCCTCGTCGATCTGCGCGTCGAGCTCCGGGTTCGAGTAGTAGGACAGATTGAAGAACGGCTCCTGCTCGGTGCGGAACAGGTTGAAGAACCACGACACCGGGTCGGGATAATCCGGCCACCAATAGAAGATGAAGATGTCCTGGCGCTCGGCGGGGTTCGCCGACTTCCCTTTGTCCCACTGCGTCTGCCATTGGTACCCGCGAACTTGCAGATCGACGTTCAGGTCGGCGAGGTTCGACTTCATGAGGGTCGCCACGGTCTCCTCGTCGGCGTCGCCCTTCAGGTAGGTGAGCTCGAGCTTGAGCGGCTGGCCGCCGGGGCCGTAGCCCGCCTCCGCGAGAAGCTCGGTGGCGAAGGCCTGGTCGTACTCGTAGCCGGAGAGGTCATCGGAGTGGCCCCAGAGCCCCGGTGGGATGACGCCCACGAGCGGGTCGGCCGCGCCCTGGAGGGCCTGGATGATTCCGTCGTAGTCGATCCCGTACGCGATCGCCTCGCGCACGCGGTCGTCGGCGAGCGGACCGTCACTCGTGTTCAGCAGCCCGAAAAGCGTCTGCCACGAAGGTGCGGTCGTCGTCTCGAATCCTTCCTGGCCCTCGAACGATGCCCACAGCTGCGGACTCATCCGCTGGACCATCGTGACCTCGCCGGCACGAAGCAGCTGCGCGGCGGTGGACGCTTCCGGCGTCACGCGGAACACGTAACGCTCGTAGTGGTCGCCGTCCCATCCCCCCCAGTAGTCGGGGTAAGCCTCCATCCGAAGCTCGATCTCCTCGCCGGGATTGAACTCAGTGGCGGTGTACGGGCCGGTGCCGGCGTCGTTCCCCTCCGCGAACCACTCCCCGAGGTCGGCCCCGCCCGCGGCCTCCGTGTCGTAGATGAACGCGGAGTACGTGCCGGACGCCACCAGGTCGAGCGGCGACGGGTACGCCAACTTGAACACGAGCGTCCGCTCGTCCGGCGTCTGGATCTTCTTGACGGCCCCCCAGATGTACGCGGCACCCTGCCCGAGCTCCATCGTCCGTTCGATCGCCGCCTTCGCAGCCTCGGCGGTGAGCGCGCGTCCCGAGTGGAATGTCACGCCGTCGCGCAGCGAGAAGGTCCACGTGAGGCCGTCGGCTGAGGGCTCCCAGCTCTCCGCGAGCAGCGGCTCCACTTGCTGGGTCGCCGAGTCGTATCGCGTGAGGGTTTCGTAGAGGTTGTGCATCGCGATGACCTCGTTCGAGTACCCCGTTGCGGGGTCCCAGCCGATCATGACCTCGGAGGTCACCGAGTAGGTGAACGTCTGCGGCCCGGCCTGCCCGGACGGCTGCGGACTGGGACCCTCACCCCCCGCGCCCTCGCAGGCCACGGCAACCAGCGCCAGCACCGCCAGCGCCGCGATACAGCGTTCCCGGATCCGGATCATCGCCATCCCCTCCCTCGGGTTGCGCAGCGGGTCAGCTCCAGGTAAGCGGACCCGCCGCCTTCACTCTGATACGTATTGCAGGATCGGTCAGGTATGCAAGGGGCACTTCTTCCACCTCGACCACCGCCACGCCGGCGCGGTCGGCGCCGGCCTCCACCGCACGATCCACCGCCTCGGCCGAGGCCTCCTCGACGGCGGCCCGACGCCCTCCCGGGCCGAGGTGGAAGATGCGGTCGACCTCGCCGCTCACCGAACCGATCGCCGCGCCGATCGCGTTCGCGACGTCGTGGTGGTCCGGACGGTGGATCTCGCTCACTCCCGGCAGCCGATCGGGCACCAGGATGCTGCCGCCGCCCACCGCGACGAGCGGGCGATCGTCCCGGGAGGTCTTCACGCGGTCGACGGCGTCGGCGAGGAGCTCGTCGGCCTTCGCGATGGCAGCAAGTAGCAGTTCGCGGTGCGGCCCGGCTCCCGAGGGATCACCGAGGTCTGCGCGTCCCGCCACCACGGCGGCATCCGTGAGCGTCGGCGTCTGGCCGCCGAACACGAGCGACTCCTCGGTGAGGCGATAGCCAACGCTGTCCGGGCCAACCCCCACTCCACCATCGGAATCTCTCACGACCGTGCCGCCGCCGAGCGCGATCGTCACGAGGTCCGGCATGCGGAAGTTCGTGCGCACGCCGCCGATCTCCACACCGAGCGAAGACTCGCGCGGGAACCCGTTCACGAGCACGCCGACGTCGGTCGAGGTGCCTCCGACGTCGACCACGAGCGCGTCGCTGCGGTCCGAGAGATATGCGGCACCACGGATACTGTTCGCGGGCCCGCTGCCGATCGTGAGCACCGGATACCTGACGGCGTAGTCGAGCGCCATCAGCGTGCCGTCGTTCTGCGCGAAGAACGTCACCGGATGCAGGCCGTTGGCGGCGAGCGCTCCGGCGATCGCGTCGGCGACGTCGCGTGCCACGTCGATCAGCGCCGCGTTCAGGACCGTGGCATTCTCGCGCTCGAGGAGGCCGACGGATCCGACCTGGTGGCTCAGCGACACGGGGACGTCGCCGAGCTCCTTGCGCACGACCTCCTGCGCGGCGAGCTCGTGCTCGGCCGAGACGGGAGCGAAGACGCTCGTGATCGCGACGGCCTGCGCCCGCCCCGCGACCTGCGACAGGAACCGCGCCGCTGCCTCTGCGTCGAACGACGAAAGCTCACGGCCATCGAACTCGATCCCGCCCGCGACGATCGTCTCGCCGGCCGACACCGCCGCCCGGAGGTCGTCGGGCCAGCCGAACAATGGACGGACTGCGTGCGTCGCCGGTGCACCGAGGCGGAGCACGGCCACGCGGCGCAGGCGCCGGCGCTCGAGGATCGCGTTCGTGGCGTGGGTCGTACCGAGCATGGCGTGGGTGATGCGTGCGGGCGCCACGCCGGCGCGACCCACGACGGCCTCGACGGCCGTGGCGATGCCCGACGTGACATCGGGGGTCGTGGGGACCTTCGCCTTCGCCATGAGCCGGTCGTCGCGGTCGACAACCACCGCGTCGGTGTTCGTGCCCCCAACATCGACACCGAGCCGCAGGTCGAGCGTCGGCGCAGGGTCGACGGTCAGATCAGCCGAGTCCATGGATCTCCTCGACCGGCACGTAGTCCACGTCGTAGCCGAACGCGCGCGGGCCCGCGAGGTCCAGCCCGCGCACCGTCCGCCAGATCGGATCGCAGGGGAACGCGATCACGTGGACGCGTTGCCCGTACTTCAGCCGCTCGGTGGAGATCGCCTCGGCGCTCTCGGAATCCAGCACCGTGATGATGTCCGGCACGGTCGCGAGCAGCCGGCTGTCCTCGAGCGCGACGAGGTTCTCGTTCTGGATCTCGAGGCGAAGCGTGCGGCCGGCGTGTTCGCCGAGCCCCCCGATCGTGGCGGAGCCGCGGACGAACCCGGCGGTGGTGCGCCGCTCCACGTCGACGACCTTGCCGTTGATCAGCACCGCAGCGCCCAACTCCTCGGTGAGCGCGGTGACCGGGTCGTGTTCCGCTTCGAGCACCACCGAGCCGATCCGGATGGCGAGGGAGAGGGACCGCCGGACCGTGGCCGTCTTCGCCTGAGCCACGGTGAGCTGGTACTCCGACGAGGAGGCCATGCCGCCGAACTCCACCGCCGCCGCTCGCTCCATGCGCTCCATCCACCCGCCGTCGATCGCGCGGAACACCGTGAGGTTTCCGCGCTCGTCGGTCATCACCGCCGGGTTCGGTGAGATCCCGGCCACCTCCATCGTGACCTGCGGCACTTCGGGAAAGGCGCGTCCCATCCCGTCGGCGTCGACCACTGGGACGCCGGCGTGGGCCGCCCACACGACAGGGATCAACCCGTTCGACCCTCCGATCTCCGCGGCGAAGAACGCCACCACCGGACAGCCCCAGAGTCGCTCGACCTCCTCGCGGAGGCGAACGCCCTCCCGTCCGTTCTCGATCTTCTCGATCGAGACGGTGGGCGCTCCGATGCCGCCGCACGGCATGAGGAGCGCGTCGTCGGGCAGGTCGTCGAGGTCCACCACGGGCACCGGCCCGTACTCCTCCACAGCCTGAAGCGCCATGAGCAGCCCGTAGTGGGTGTCGCCTCCTCCTCCGGCGCCGAGGATCGCGCACCCCCTCGCGAGGGCCGGGAGGTTCGACGAGTCAAGGCGCACCGTAGACCTCGCGGGCCTCGCGCTCGGTGATGATCCCGTTGACGAGGTCTTCTGCAACGAGCTCCCGTTCACGCTCCCTCGGATCCCCGTGGCCGCCCCCGGTGCCCGTCACGAGCCGCACCAGGTCGCCGGTCCGAAGCGGCAACCTCGCGGCCTTCCCGAACCGACGCGGCGGCGAACCGTCGGCCGGCACGACCTCCACGTAGTTCACGGATCCTTCGCCGCCGCCGTCAACGCCCCAGGGTGGGAACCGATGGCGGCCGAACCCAACGGTGAGGCTGCCGTCGGTGAGGAGCCGGTACTCGCGGACCAGCCCCCGGCCGCCACGCCGGCGCCCGGCCCCGGCTCCCTCCACGATGTCGAGCCCGAATCGCTCCACGCGGATGCCGTAGCGCTGCTCGCAGACCTCTGCCGGGATCACATATGTCTCGCCGTCACCGACCGAGACGAGCCCGTGCTCTCCGTCCTTGAGGGCACTCGCGCCCCAGCCGCCAGCCTGCGGCTCGACGAGCAGCGTCGGCTCGCCCATGTCGGGATGCGTGCAGGCAACGGATGTCGCGCACACCGAGAGGAAGCTCCCGGCCGTGAGGACCTCCGGAAGCGCGGGCGCGAGCGCCTTCCACACGAGATCGGTGGCCGCCTCAGTGGCCTCGAAGTAGAGGGCGACAGGAGCCGGCCGCTCCGCCGTGAGCACCGTGCCCGGCGGGCAGACGATCTTGAACGGGCGGAACCATGCGTCGCTCGCGGCCTCGGTGGGATCGGTGATCGCCTTGAAGACCGTGCGGACTCCCGATACCAGCCCACTCCGTGTGCAGTTCACGGGCCCCTTCACCTGGGGGCTCGAGCCGGTGAAGTCGGCCACGACCCCGTCCTCGGAGATCTCGACGCGCACCCGGATCGGGATCGGTGTCGTGTCGAGACCGTCATCGTCGAGAAAGTCCTCGGCCTCCCAGACTCCGCGCGGTAGGCGGACGACCGCGGCGCGAGCCAGCTCCTCGCTCCGCCGGTGCGCCTCGGCCATCGCCTCGCGGATCGCTTCGATCCCGTGGCGGTCGCACAGTTCGAAGAAGCGACGCTCCGCGACCTCGAGGCACGCGGCGAACGCGTGGAGGTCGCCGAGTGTCTCGTCGGGGAGCCGGCAGTTCGCGGCGACGATGGCCGCGATGTCGCGAACGAGTTCGCCGCGGCGGTGGGTCTTCACGAAGGGGAGCTGCAGGCCTTCCTGATAGATCTCGGTCGAGTCGGCCGTCCAAGAGCCCGGATCCTTGCCCCCCACCTCCGGCCAGTGGCCCTTCGCGCCGGCGAACGCGGCGAGTTCCCCATCCACGAAGATCGGCCGAACCATCGCGACGTCGGAGAGGTGTCCGCCGCCGCCCGAGTAGGGATCGTTCGTCGCAACAACGTCGCCCGGCTCGAGGTCGGGGACCTTCACCATCGTGTCGCGCGCTACCTCGCCCAGCGGCCCGAGGAACCCGGCGATCCCGTTGCCTTGCGACACGAGCTCGCCGTCCGCGTCGGTCAGTCCGACGGCGAAGTCGAGCACCTCGTAGATCACGGGGCTCTGCGAAGTCCGCTGCAGCGACACGAACATCTCGTCGGTGACGGCCGAGAAGGCCTCGCGAAGGACGTCCATCGTGAATCGGTCCATCACGAAGCCTCCTCGATGACCAGGTTCCCCAGGTCGTCTACCTCGACGGTCTGTCCCGGAAGCACGAGCGTCGTCGCCGCAGGTTCCTCGACGACACACGGACCGTCGAGCCTCGTGGCCGTATCGAGCGCGCTGCGCTCCACCACCTCCGCTCTTCGGACGCCCCCGTGCTGGTCGAGATCGACGTCGCGTGGTCGGAGCGTGGGGGGCGCACCGGATCGGTGCGTCGTCCACGACAGGCGCTCTGCCGGTGCCGACACGCTCACACGAATGGCCACGATCTCCACCGGCGACGGCAAGCTGAACGCGTACGCCTCTTCGGAGGCTCGGTCGAAGTCACTCCGCAACATGTCGAGCAGCGAGGCGTCCACCGCTCCCTCGCGAAGCGGCACCTCCAGCGTGTGCTCCTGCCCGACGTAGCGAAGGTGTGCGAACCGCTGGACATGTCGCGAGCCCGCCTCGTCCTCGATCTCTGCCGCCGCCTCACGCTCCAGCAGATCGAACAGCGGAGCGAGCGTGGCGGGGCTGAGTGCACCGACGTGGGTCCGGATGGCGTCGGCACCGAAGTCTCCGAGCAGCATGCCCAGCGCCGAGAAGTGCCCGGGCGCGGGCGGGATCACCGTTCGACGGATGCCGAGCTCTCGGGCGAGCAGCGAGGCGTGGAGCGGGCCGGCGCCGCCGTAGGCCACGAACGTGAAGTCCCGGGGGTCGAGGCCGCGACGGACGGTGACCAGCCGAAGCGCGTGCGCCATCTGCGCGACCGCGTATCGCAGAACCCCTCGAGCCGCCTCAGAACTATCGACACCGAGTTCCCCCCCGAGCTGCCGGAGCGCCTTGGACGCCGCCTCCATGTCGAGCTGCATCGCTCCACCTAAGAAGTACTCGGGGTCGAGGCGCCCGGCCACGAGGTTCGCGTCGGTAACGGTGGGCTCCGTCCCGCCACGGCCGTAACAAGCCGGACCGGGTTCGGCGCCTGAGCTTGTGGGTCCGACGTGGAGCCCGCCCGCGGCGTCGATCCATGCGATCGAACCACCGCCGGCGCCGATCTCCATCACCTCTACCACCGGCACCTGGACGGGGTACCCGGCGAAGGTCGGCGTACGTGCGATGTGGTGAGACGTGTCGATCCTCACTCGGCCGCCGCGCACCGCCGACGTCTTCGCGGTCGTGCCGCCGATGTCAAGCGACAGCACGTCGGATGTGCCGAGTCGGCGCCCCAGCTCCGCGGCCGCCGTCACGCCGGCGACGGGCCCGGACTCGAGGAGCGAGATCGGCGAGGCGAGCGCACGCTCGAACGACGAGACACCGCCGCTCGAACGCATGGCGTACAAGGGACCGATCAGGCCCGCTTGCCGAAGACGGGCGGTGAGCCCACCGAGGTAGTTGGCGACCACGGGCTTCACGTATGCGGCGAGGACGGCGGTGCTGCTGCGCTCGTACTCGCGCCACTGCGAGCTCACATGGTGAGAAGCGACGACCTCGACCTCCGGGAGGAGTTTCCCGATCAACTCCGCGGCTCGCCGTTCGTGGTCGGGGTTCGTCCACGCATGGAGGAAGCACACCGCGACCGCTTCGACTCCCGCATCGCGGAGGGCAGGAGCGAGCGCCTCGACCTCGTCCTCGTTGAGAGGCACCAGCACCTCACCTCGATGCGTGATCCGTTCGCTTACCTCGAAGCGAAGACGACGCGGGACGAACGGGCGAGGCTTCGCGTACGAAAGGTTGTACAGGTCGGGCCGATTGGCCCGACCGATCTCGAGCACGTCGCGAAAGCCCAGGGTCGTGACGAGCGCTGTGAGCGCGCCCTTGCGCTCGGTGATCGCGTTGATGACGGCGGTGGTGCCGTGGACGAACCCGCCGACCCAGGCTGGATCGACGCCCGAATGTTTAATCGCCTCGATCACCCCTTCGTCGAGCCGGCCCGAGGTGGTCGGAACTTTCGCCAGCACGAGGCGGCCTGTGTCCCCATCGACGCCGGCGAGATCGGTGAACGTGCCGCCGATATCGACCGCGAGGCGCTGTCCGGATCTCGCGGGAGCGGTGGGCACCGACACGGCGTACTTATATCGCCCCTGAAGCGTCTCGGGCCACTCGAGGGGGATGCATGCCCGGAATCCCCTAGGGCGCAGAAGGCCAATGTACCGAAAAGGTGCTCTGGCCGAGAAGCGAGCGTCGCCTACTCTTCTGTCGCCGTCATCCTTCGGGATGACGGCGGCGACCTACCACTATTCGGCGCTACTCCTCTTTCGTGGTGGCCATGACCGCCTCGAAGTCGAGGTCCTCGCCCTGGTGGTGCTCCGCGACATGCTGCTCCGCTTTCGTCCTCAGCTCCTCCATCGTTTCGCCTCGTACGGTCATCCCGTCGGCGCAGTCGATCCGGTAGCCCACGTTCGCCTCCTTCGTCGCTCCGACGACGAGCGTACCCCTCACAGCTACGTCTCGCAGACGCCCCGCCAGGGCTGACTCGGCTCGTCGGTCCGGCCAGCTTCGCGGTGCTCCTGGGGAATCGCAATGATGCGTTCGCATCAGCTCCCCGACCCAGGAAAACGCTCCGGTGCGCGCCAGTGCGACGACGTCACTCCAGGGCGAGAGGGCCCACGATTTCATGCGACTGTCCCAGGCCATTCACATCATGCATGCTCTCGGAGGACGAGGGACCGGGAAGAGGTGAAGAGCAACGATGTACATCGACTCCGATTGCACCGGTGCCATGAAGTACGTCCGTGTGACGGACCCGACCGACAAGCGAACCTGGGAGGTTTGGTGCGAGCCTGGTAACGCCAGCTGGCCCTCGCAATCCGAGAGTCCGGGGATAAGAGATGGGTCGTTCAGAGCCCCGATGGCGCTAAGGAACCGATCGACATGGTCGGCTTGACGAAAAGAAGTGCTCTTGGGCAGGCTGGCCGTACTGCTTGGCGGCGAAGACGCTGCACATGAGGTTCTCGAGCTCTTCGAACCCCTACGACTTGATAGCGAGGGCTGCATCAGTCCCGACGCTACGACCAAGTCCCTGCCGCTGAGGGCGCGGATCGGAACCTCCAACCTCACCGACCTCGAGCACCGACTCCGCGCCGGAGATGCTCGCCGTGGGCCGGGAGCGCGCAGCCGACGCCGGCCTCGCCAACGTCGAGTTCGTTGCCCGCGACGCCGAGGAGCTCGAGTTCGACAGCCAGAGCTTCGACGCGGGGCTCAGCCGCGCCACCTCAATGTTCCTGCCGGACGTCGCAGGCGCGTTGAGCCCAGCAGCAAGGGCAACTGCCCCAGGCGGGCTTTCATTCAGGAGTCAGGCTTCCGGCCGGTCGTGTTGCAGTTGCGGCGCGGCCCCTTCAGGAGAAGGATTCGAGCGTGGACTCCCAGATACCAACTAGCACGCATGGAGGTGTGGCCGAGCGACGCTGACGATCGACGGCGACCCAAATTGCGGAGGTGGAGATGGAGCCGGTCGGACAGCTCGGGTGGATCCAGGTTGACTGCCGAGATCCCGTAGCTCTTGCCACTTTCTGGGGGGTAGTGCTCGGCCTCCAGGTCGACGACGACTACCTCGGCGATCCACCTCACTACGTGGGGCTTGCGGCGACGAACCCCGACCACCCCCAGGTGAACTTCCAGCGGGTCGCGGAGCCGAAGACCATGAAGAGCCCACTCCATTTCGACCTACGCGTGGACGACGTCGACAAGGCGACGGCCCGGATCGAGGCGCTGGGCGGCCTGCGGCTACAGGCAGAAGACGTCCACGAGTACGGCTACAACTGGCGTGTGATGGCCGATCCTGAGGGCAACGAGTTCTGTCTGATCTACGAGATTGCCGCAGCGTCCTAGCCGTCCCTCGATCTACGGGAGTCAATCTGCGCCTACAGCCGATCCTTGGTGGGCGCTAGAGGATTTGAAACTCTGACCTCTTCCGTGTCAGGGAGATGGGCCGCAGGTGTCTGAGCTGCACCTTCCCAGGTGAGGGACGAAGTCGACCGTCACACGAGTACCGGAGAGTACCGTTGGGTTCGGTCGGCTCCTTGACCAGGTGTTGACCAAACCAAGCGACCCAACGCCATCCAACTAGCTGCTAGTTCGACCCTCAGAGATCACCGGGACTGGGTGGGGTGGGCCCCTCGGGCGTGGCCGTTTCGTGGGCACGGGCGATCGCCTCGTGTCGACTGGGGGGTCGTTGTGACAACTGTCCGGTCGACTCGACAACCCCGCGGCGAGCTAGATACCGAGTAGACCGAGCCGCTGCGCGAGGGCCGCCGCCTCCGCCCGCCGCTCCGCCCCCAGCTTCGCCAAGATGTTCGAGACGTGGGTCCCTACGGTCTTCGGGCTGATGAAGAGCTGATCCGCGATCTGCTTGTTCGTGCGCCCGGTCGCGACAAGCTGCAGGACTTCCAGCTCGCGCGCTGACAGACCAAGCTCGTCCGGACTCACGCGCCGCGAGCGGGTCTGCGGGCTCGGAGGCAGGGTGAGGAGGAACCTGCGTACCTCGTCCACGATCGCGTCCTGGTCGCCCACCCACATCAGGTGGTCCACTCCGGGGAGCTCGACGTAGCGAGCCCCCTTGATCCCCTCCGCCAACGCGCGTCCCTGATGCACCGGAACGACCAGATCGCCGGTCCGATGAAGTACCAGGGTCGGTACTTCGATCCTGGGCAGCACGTCACCCCAATCGATCTGGTACCCCAGCTGCATCAGCGCACGAGCCGACCCGGGGCTCAGTCCCGACCGGGTGAGCCGCAGGTACGCGGCAGTCGTTCGCTCGTCGGCCAAGAGGTTCGGCGCCCAGAACGCCGCACCGACGCCTTCGGTGCCCCACTCGTTCTCGATCCTGTCGAGCGCCTCCTCCTCCGTGTTGGCCAGTCGGGAGAGCATGCCGGTCTCGGGCTCCAGCTTCGGGAACGTTCCGTACAGGATGAGTGCCACCGAGCGCTCGGGGTACGTGGCGGCGAACAGGCCGCACATCGCGCCACCTCCGAGCGTGCCGAACAGCACCGCGCGCTCGGAGCCGGCGGCGTCCATGACGACGCGGATGTCGTCCATGCGGTCGGGAAGGCTGGGGAGCCGGTCGGGGTCGACTCGATCCGATAGGCCCGTCCCGCGCTTGTCGAACAGGATCAGGCGCGAGAAGGAAGCGAGCCGCTCCAGGAAGCGTGCGAGCGGCGGGACCTCCCATGCCAGGTCCAGATGCGTGACCCATCCCGGCGAGAGGATCAGATCGACGGATCCCTCGCCCAGCACCTGATACGCGATGTTGAGACCGCCGCTCTTTGCATACTTCGTCCGAGGCCTCACAAGCCACACCCTATGTCGGGTGCGAGGGACCGTACTCCGTCATGTTCCCTATGCCGGAATGCGGCGTCTTCCCGATTGCGGTGCCGCAGAGCCGGACCCACGATGGCACGTGACGCGTCGTCGTGGATCGAGACCTATCGACAAGGAGGGATGGATATGCCGCTCATCAACGTGAAAGTGATCGAAGGCGTCTTCTCGGACGAGCAGAAGGGGGCGATCGTCCGAGGACTGACCGACGCCATGGTCGTGATCGAGGGCGAGAACATGCGGCCGGTCACGTGGTGCGTGATCGATGAGGTGCGCAGCGGTGACTGGGGCATCGGCGGCGATGCGCTGACGACCGACGCAGTGAAGAAGCTGGCAGCCGGCGTGCCGGTCGGCTGATCGCTCGATACCCGTCCGAGCAAGCCTGGGCATCCCTCCCCGCGAGACCCGGAGCCCGGATCGAGGCACGAAGCTTCATCGAATCACCGGGTGCCACCACGGAAGGAAGCCCGGAGCCCCTTGTGGCTCCGGGCTTCTCATGCAGGGCTGACGTTCGTCGGATTCGACAGCACGCGGCAGGATACATCCATGAGTCGCGTTTCTCGGCGCCTACTCACGTCCTTCATGACAGACCAACGGTTCTGCTTGTGGGCGCTAGAGGATTTGAACCTCTGACCTCTTCCGTGTCAGGGAACAACGGACCCCCTCTCTGAGCAGGCCGAAAACAGCATATCCCCTGCTCAGACCCCATATCTAATAGAGCCTATGTCGGTGTAGTTCGATGTACGGACGAACAGTCCGTGGCAGAATCCAGGCAGAAAGCTAGTCGAAAAGACAGAATGCGGCTCCGTCAAGAACGCGGGCCGACCGCCGACGGAGATCAGGAGGTCGCTACATGTCGATTCAACTGTCCGAAGAAGCCTTCACGCTGCCGTACTTCCTGCGGGAGAGACTGGACCGCATGCATGAGCTGATCGACAGCGGTCCAGCTCGGGCGAAAGGGGAGCTTGCGGAAGCGAATGCTGAACTGGCCGAGTGGATCGGACCCGGCGTGCTCTAACGAGCTTGCGTGTGAGTGCTCACGCCGCCCGATGTTGTTCGCTGAACCAGCGGTCTTGCAACCGGGCTCGGTCGCGCTTTGCCTGCTTGTGGACCCACGGGGATTCGAACCCGGACCTATTGGCTGCCAGCCAACGCCGTGGGAGCACGCGTTCATCGTTTGCGCTGCTCAACGCCTCCCATGTCCCTCCGTGTCCCTCAGCGCACGTTACTCCGTTCGTTACTCCGTTGGCAGTTCCCCACCGCAGGTCACGTCCCGTCAAGTGGTGTGTACGAGTCGCCGCGTCATCCTTGGTCCTCAGCTCGCCGCGACGCGCTCGGCGATCTCTTGTTGATCTACAGCAACCAGTCCTCGTCCGCGAGAAGCTCCATTCTGACCTCGCGTGGCTGGCCGGTTTGACGGTCCAGCGCGAGACTGCGGTGGCAGGGTACCGGTCGAATGCCCACGCTCAAGCAGTGCTCCGAGGTCAGATCTTCTCCTTCCTCGACGACTTACGGAGTGGTGGTGCTAAGCCGGTTGAAAGGCTAACGGTAGCCGGTCGAAGGTCAGCACCTAGGGTCGGTTGAGCTTCCGGTTGCTGACTGGCTCGCTCTGGGGGCTGCGCCTCCAGAGCTACTGGGCTTTCAAGGTCAATGGGACTCAATTGACCGCTGAGCCAACGACCTACCCCCAGCCGACGACGATGCAGGAATCGCCCCGGGGCTAAGGTCGCGGTCAGCGCCCCGTCCTAGGCCCGGACGAATCGGGCGGAACCAAGAACGGGCGCGATGAGCGTCTCGTTCCCGTCTGTCCACTTGACCCGGTAGCTCACGCTCAAGTCGCCGTGGATGACTTGAAGAATTTCCCCCTCGCGGGGTTGGGAGCCAACCTTGGGGGATTCGATGACGATGAGGTCGCCTCGCTTGGCTGGCATCGTCGTCGCGAGTGTGCGAGTTGCCGGCGTCGCGGTCTGCCCAGATGCCCTTGCGCCTCGGAGTGCAGGTCGTTTGGCCTGAGACGCGATTGGAGCTGAGCGACTCGCCGTGGCCCTCCTCGCTGTCGCCTTCTTGGCGATCGTCTTCTTCGCCATGACCTTCTTCGCGCTCTTCTTCCTGCCGGTGACCTTCCTCGCGACGGGCTTCTTGGCAATCGTCTTCTTGGCAGTCGTCTTGGCCGTGGTCTTCCTCGCAGTGGTCTTCCTCGGATTTGTCTTGCCAGGGGTCCTCCTCGCCGCGACCTTCCGGGCCGTCGACTTCTTCGCGCTGACCTTCCTTGCCGTCATCTTCTTGGTCGTTGTCTTCTTGGCAGTGGTCTTGTTCGCTGGCACGGTTCCCCTCCTGGCGCTAACAGCCGCATCGAGAGACTACTCCCCTTGGTACTCCTCGAAGCATGCTCGGGGCGGTCGGGAGTAGGTGAGTCCTGTCCTGAACGCCTCGTTCCGAGCGGTGCCATGCTGCCCGTCGAACTGAGCCAGGTAGGATCAGGCCGAGAAGGCGACAAGAGGCTCTTATTAAGATCCTTCACGGTGTGAAACCAGCACCTAGGACGGATCGACCTGCGCACTAACCCTAGCCCCGATGTTCACGGCCAGGCCGCCGATCTTGCCGTTATGGTCGTGACTTCCCCGGTGTGGAGACCTGTTCGGTGACGGGAAGGCTCGACATCTTCTGATCCACCCGTCTGACGAGCTCGCGGAGATCGTCGGCGACGTAGGTGGGACGCACCTCCGACGCCGCGAGCTCCTCCTTGGTCGACACCCCGTCAGCACGAGCAGGGAGTCCCAGCCGTCGTGGGAGTGACTTCGTATGCGTCCCACTGAGCCGGGCTGCGCTTGGCGCCGGTACGCTGGCGTCCGACACCATCCCTGGAAGTTGGTGAAGATTACCCAACTGCGCGACCTCAATTTCCGGCCTCAAACGCCCAGCACATCCTCCGCACGGTGGCAGGACACGGTTCGGCCCGGTTCGACTTCCCGCAGCTGCGGCACCTCGACCCGACAACGGTCGACCGCGAGCTTGCACCGCGGATGGAAGGGGCACCCGAGTGGCGGGTCGGCTGGATCGGGGACGTTGCCCGGCAGCACCACGCGCGACCGGCGTGCCGCCAGATCGATCTCTGGTACTGCCGACCTGAGCGCCACCGTGTACGGGTGCGCCGGCCGGGCCAGCACTTCCTCCGTCGGCCCCTGCTCCACGATCTTCCCGAGGTATAGGACCGCGGTCTCCTCGCAGAGCTGCTCCACAACCGCAAGGTTGTGGGACACGAGCACGTAGGCGAGCCCGCGTTCCTTGCGCAGCTTCCCGATCAGCTCGAGGATCCGCGCCTGCACGGTCACGTCGAGCGCGCTCGTCGGCTCGTCCAGCACCAGCACCCGCGGCTCCACCGATAGGGCGCGGGCGATCGCGACTCGCTGGCGCTGCCCGCCTGATAGCTGATGTGGGTACCGCCCCGCGAAACCATCCGCCAGCCCCACCTCGGCCAACAGCGACTCAACCCTTCCCGGGATGTCCGCCTTGGGCACGATCCCGTGCGCGCGCAGCGGCTCTGCCACCGCCGCGCCGATCCGCACACGTGGGTCCAGGCTCGTCGTCGGATCCTGGAACACGATCTGCACGGTTCGCCGGTACGCGCGCAGCTCACCGCCGCGCAGGCGCAGCACGTCCTGCCCCCCCAGCCGGATCGAGCCTCCCTCGGCATGAACCAGCCGCAGGAGCGCGCGAGCGATGGTCGTCTTGCCCGACCCACTCTCCCCCACGAGCCCGAGCCCGAACGGGCCAATCGGCAACGAGAACGACACCCCGTCCACGGCGCGCACAAGCCCGAACCGGACATGAAGGTCCTCGACCTCCAGGAGCGGGGCGCCGGCGCTATCGGTCATCGAGGGCCCGGCCCCCCGATCCTGGGCACCGCCGCCACGAGCTCCCTCGTGTAGACGTGCCGCGGTTCGCCGAGCACCCGGGGCGTCGATCCTTCCTCGACGATCCGCCCCGCCCGCATCACCGCAAGGCGGTCGCAGAGCTCCGAGATCACCGCGAGGTCGTGGGTGATGAACAGCACGCTCATCCCCCGCTCGTCGCGGAGCCGGCGGAGCAGCTCCAGGATCTCGGCCTGCACCGTGACGTCGAGCGCGCTCGTGGGCTCGTCGGCGAGGAGCACCTCCGACCGGAGCGCGACCGCCATCGCGATGACCACACGCTGCGCCTGCCCACCGGAGAGCTGGTGGGGGTACCGCACCAGCAGCTCCGGTGAGAGCAGCACCGAGCGGAGCGCTTCGGCGGAGCGCTCGCGCGCCTGTTCACGGGAGGCGCCGTGCACCCGCAGCGTCCGCTCGAACAGCTCGCCCACACGGGTGAGCGGGTCGAGCGAGGCCACCGGGCTCTGGAAGATCGCCGCAATGCGGCTGCCACGGATCTGGCGCAACCGATGCTCCGGGGCGCCGACGAGCTCCTCCCCGTCGAGCCGGATGCTCCCCTCGACCGTCGCCCCGAGCGTTCCGGCCAGCCCCAGCACGGCCAGCGACGTCATCGATTTCCCCGAGCCGCTCTCGCCGGCGAGTCCCAAGATCTCGCCGGCTCTCAGGTCGAGCCGCTCCAGCTCCACCACGCGTCGCTCGCCGAACCGGATCCGCAGGTCGCGCACTCCGAGCCGCGGTTCGCGTGCGGCTGTTGGCGTCGCGTCGCTCATCGCGACAGTACCCGCCTCGGGTCCAGGATCTCCCGGAGCCCGTCGCCGAGCAGGTTGAACGCCACCGCGGTGAGGAAGATCGCCGCGCCCGGGAACGTCCCTAACCACCAGTGGGTGGTGAAGAATGACAGACCCTGACTCACCATGAGGCCCCAGTCCGGGGTGGGATCCTGCGCACCGAGCCCCAGGAACGACAACGCGGAAGCCGTCAGGATCACGCCACCCACGTCCGACGAAACCTGGACGATCACCGGGGTGATGGAGTTCGGCAGGATGTGCCGCAAGAGGATCCGGCGGTGCGGGATGCCCAGGGCCCGAGCGCTTTCCACGAACGGGCGCCCAGCAACCGAAGCGGCCTGCCCGCGAACGAGCCGCGTGTACCAGGGCCACCAGGTGATCGCGATGGCAATCACCGTCGTGCCGAGCGAGGGCGTGAGGACCGCCGCGAACGCGAGCGCCAGAAGCAAGGCCGGAAAAGCCAGGAACACGTCGGTCACTCGCATGATGGTCTCGTCCACGATCCCACCGAAGTAGCCGGCTACGGTCCCGAGCGGCACGCCGACCACGGTCGAGATCACCAGCACCAGCACCGCGATCGTCGGTGAGATGCGAGCGCCGTAGATCACGCGCGACAGGACGTCCCTCCCCACCTGATCCGTGCCGAACGGATGCTGGAGCGAGGGCGAGAGCAGGATCTGGCTCGGGTGTGTGGCGCTTCCCGCGTCCTCCGGGAACGGCGCGAGCAATGGCGCGAGCAACGCCACCAGGACGATCAGCAGGGATAGCCCGGCGCCCCACGCGAGGAGCGGGTTCCGCCGGAATCCCGCGACGACGTCCCGCCACCGTCCGGGCGGTCTCGGCTCCGCACCTCGTTCCTCGATAACGGCGACCGCGCCGTCGTGGGCTCGTACCGGTTCGTCGGCCATCAGCTCAGCCGGATCCTCGGGTCGATGAGAGCCTGGATCACGTCGACCAGCGTGTTCCCCACGACGTAGACGATTGCCACGAAGAGCGTCACGCCGACGATCGCCGGGGTATCGAGTGCCGACACGGCGTCGGCCGCGTAGCTTCCGAGGCCCGGTCGGTTGAAGATCGCCTCGACCAGGAAGGCGTTCACGATCGAGTACGCGAAGACGAGTGCGAGGATCGCCAACACCGGGTTCCACACATGTCGGAGGGCGAATCGCCCGAACACGCTCCGCTCGGAGAATCCCAGCGCGCGAACCATGCGGATGTGGTCCTCCCCGACCGTGTCGAGGACGGAGGCCCGGACCATCCTCGTGATCACACCGAAGGGATAGGCCGCGATCACGACGGCCGGGAGGACGAGGTGCTGGAGGGTGCTCCAGAGCACCGGCCAGTTCCCGGTGATCAGCGAGTCGATCACCGGCATGTTGGTGATGCTCCGGAGCGGACTCGTGTAGTCGAGGTCCGGGGCGTAGGTCCCCGCCACCGGCAACACCCGGAGCCACTGGAAGAACACGAGCTGGAGGATCAGCGCCAACCAGAACGAGGGCATGGACACTCCGAACACCGCGCCCAGGCGCGCGAGGAAGTCGGGGGCACGTCCCTTCCACCGCGCCGACACCAGCCCCAGTGGGACACCGACCACCAGGGCAAGGATCAATGCGGCGGCCACCAGCTCGATCGTCGCCGGCGCCCTCCGGGCGATGTCGGTGAGCACGGGGCGACGCGTCCGGAGCGACACCCCCCAGTCGCCTGAGGCGACCCCTCCGAGGTAGGCCACGATCTGAACGGGCATCGGTCGGTCGAGCCCGAGCTCATCGCGCGCTTGCTTCACCTGCTCGGGGCGGGCGCGCGGGCCCGCCCATGTGGCCGCCGGGTCGCCCGGGACCACGCGGGCGATCACGAACGTCAGGACCACCACCCCCACCACCACGAGCGCGGCGAGAGCGACGCGACGGACGAGGTAGCGGCTCACGCCGCCGGCGTCAGCTCATAGCCGAAGACCACGTTCGGGTAGGCGGGGTCGTCCACGAACCCCTGCACCGAATCGAGCATCGCCCGCTGGTATACCTGCGTGTACAGGGGGATCGCCGGGTCGTCCTCGTACAGCGTCTCCTGCATCCGAACGTACATCTGGCTCGCCGCATCACGATCGGTGGCCGCGACCACCGAGGCCTCGTCGATCTGCGCGTCGAGCTCCGGGTTCGAGTAGTAGGACAGATTGAAGAACGGCTCCTGCTCGGTGCGGAACAGGTTGAAGAACCACGACACCGGGTCGGGATAATCCGGCCACCAATAGAAGATGAAGATGTCCTGGCGCTCGGCGGGGTTCGCCGACTTCCCTTTGTCCCACTGCGTCTGCCATTGGTACCCGCGAACTTGCAGATCGACGTTCAGGTCGGCGAGGTTCGACTTCATGAGGGTCGCCACGGTCTCCTCGTCGGCGTCGCCCTTCAGGTAGGTGAGCTCGAGCTTGAGCGGCTGGCCGCCGGGGCCGTAGCCCGCCTCCGCGAGAAGCTCGGTGGCGAAGGCCTGGTCGTACTCGTAGCCGGAGAGGTCATCGGAGTGGCCCCAGAGCCCCGGTGGGATGACGCCCACGAGCGGGTCGGCCGCGCCCTGGAGGGCCTGGATGATTCCGTCGTAGTCGATCCCGTACGCGATCGCCTCGCGCACGCGGTCGTCGGCGAGCGGACCGTCACTCGTGTTCAGCAGCCCGAAAAGCGTCTGCCACGAAGGTGCGGTCGTCGTCTCGAATCCTTCCTGGCCCTCGAACGATGCCCACAGCTGCGGACTCATCCGCTGGACCATCGTGACCTCGCCGGCACGAAGCAGCTGCGCGGCGGTGGACGCTTCCGGCGTCACGCGGAACACGTAACGCTCGTAGTGGTCGCCGTCCCATCCCCCCCAGTAGTCGGGGTAAGCCTCCATCCGAAGCTCGATCTCCTCGCCGGGATTGAACTCAGTGGCGGTGTACGGGCCGGTGCCGGCGTCGTTCCCCTCCGCGAACCACTCCCCGAGGTCGGCCCCGCCCGCGGCCTCCGTGTCGTAGATGAACGCGGAGTACGTGCCGGACGCCACCAGGTCGAGCGGCGACGGGTACGCCAACTTGAACACGAGCGTCCGCTCGTCCGGCGTCTGGATCTTCTTGACGGCCCCCCAGATGTACGCGGCACCCTGCCCGAGCTCCATCGTCCGTTCGATCGCCGCCTTCGCAGCCTCGGCGGTGAGCGCGCGTCCCGAGTGGAATGTCACGCCGTCGCGCAGCGAGAAGGTCCACGTGAGGCCGTCGGCTGAGGGCTCCCAGCTCTCCGCGAGCAGCGGCTCCACTTGCTGGGTCGCCGAGTCGTATCGCGTGAGGGTTTCGTAGAGGTTGTGCATCGCGATGACCTCGTTCGAGTACCCCGTTGCGGGGTCCCAGCCGATCATGACCTCGGAGGTCACCGAGTAGGTGAACGTCTGCGGCCCGGCCTGCCCGGACGGCTGCGGACTGGGACCCTCACCCCCCGCGCCCTCGCAGGCCACGGCAACCAGCGCCAGCACCGCCAGCGCCGCGATACAGCGTTCCCGGATCCGGATCATCGCCATCCCCTCCCTCGGGTTGCGCAGCGGGTCAGCTCCAGGTAAGCGGACCCGCCGCCTTCACTCTGATACGTATTGCAGGATCGGTCAGGTATGCAAGGGGCACTTCTTCCACCTCGACCACCGCCACGCCGGCGCGGTCGGCGCCGGCCTCCACCGCACGATCCACCGCCTCGGCCGAGGCCTCCTCGACGGCGGCCCGACGCCCTCCCGGGCCGAGGTGGAAGATGCGGTCGACCTCGCCGCTCACCGAACCGATCGCCGCGCCGATCGCGTTCGCGACGTCGTGGTGGTCCGGACGGTGGATCTCGCTCACTCCCGGCAGCCGATCGGGCACCAGGATGCTGCCGCCGCCCACCGCGACGAGCGGGCGATCGTCCCGGGAGGTCTTCACGCGGTCGACGGCGTCGGCGAGGAGCTCGTCGGCCTTCGCGATGGCAGCAAGTAGCAGTTCGCGGTGCGGCCCGGCTCCCGAGGGATCACCGAGGTCTGCGCGTCCCGCCACCACGGCGGCATCCGTGAGCGTCGGCGTCTGGCCGCCGAACACGAGCGACTCCTCGGTGAGGCGATAGCCAACGCTGTCCGGGCCAACCCCCACTCCACCATCGGAATCTCTCACGACCGTGCCGCCGCCGAGCGCGATCGTCACGAGGTCCGGCATGCGGAAGTTCGTGCGCACGCCGCCGATCTCCACACCGAGCGAAGACTCGCGCGGGAACCCGTTCACGAGCACGCCGACGTCGGTCGAGGTGCCTCCGACGTCGACCACGAGCGCGTCGCTGCGGTCCGAGAGATATGCGGCACCACGGATACTGTTCGCGGGCCCGCTGCCGATCGTGAGCACCGGATACCTGACGGCGTAGTCGAGCGCCATCAGCGTGCCGTCGTTCTGCGCGAAGAACGTCACCGGATGCAGGCCGTTGGCGGCGAGCGCTCCGGCGATCGCGTCGGCGACGTCGCGTGCCACGTCGATCAGCGCCGCGTTCAGGACCGTGGCATTCTCGCGCTCGAGGAGGCCGACGGATCCGACCTGGTGGCTCAGCGACACGGGGACGTCGCCGAGCTCCTTGCGCACGACCTCCTGCGCGGCGAGCTCGT
The DNA here is from genome assembly GCA_964509215.1 of uncultured Actinomycetes bacterium. Lineage (GTDB taxonomy): Bacteria > Actinomycetota > UBA4738 > UBA4738 > HRBIN12 > JBBQVZ01. The sequence goes on from CAZDXK010000001.1 coordinate 26,719, forward strand.
GCTCGGCCGAGACGGGAGCGAAGACGCTCGTGATCGCGACGGCCTGCGCCCGCCCCGCGACCTGCGACAGGAACCGCGCCGCTGCCTCTGCGTCGAACGACGAAAGCTCACGGCCATCGAACTCGATCCCGCCCGCGACGATCGTCTCGCCGGCCGACACCGCCGCCCGGAGGTCGTCGGGCCAGCCGAACAATGGACGGACTGCGTGCGTCGCCGGTGCACCGAGGCGGAGCACGGCCACGCGGCGCAGGCGCCGGCGCTCGAGGATCGCGTTCGTGGCGTGGGTCGTACCGAGCATGGCGTGGGTGATGCGTGCGGGCGCCACGCCGGCGCGACCCACGACGGCCTCGACGGCCGTGGCGATGCCCGACGTGACATCGGGGGTCGTGGGGACCTTCGCCTTCGCCATGAGCCGGTCGTCGCGGTCGACAACCACCGCGTCGGTGTTCGTGCCCCCAACATCGACACCGAGCCGCAGGTCGAGCGTCGGCGCAGGGTCGACGGTCAGATCAGCCGAGTCCATGGATCTCCTCGACCGGCACGTAGTCCACGTCGTAGCCGAACGCGCGCGGGCCCGCGAGGTCCAGCCCGCGCACCGTCCGCCAGATCGGATCGCAGGGGAACGCGATCACGTGGACGCGTTGCCCGTACTTCAGCCGCTCGGTGGAGATCGCCTCGGCGCTCTCGGAATCCAGCACCGTGATGATGTCCGGCACGGTCGCGAGCAGCCGGCTGTCCTCGAGCGCGACGAGGTTCTCGTTCTGGATCTCGAGGCGAAGCGTGCGGCCGGCGTGTTCGCCGAGCCCCCCGATCGTGGCGGAGCCGCGGACGAACCCGGCGGTGGTGCGCCGCTCCACGTCGACGACCTTGCCGTTGATCAGCACCGCAGCGCCCAACTCCTCGGTGAGCGCGGTGACCGGGTCGTGTTCCGCTTCGAGCACCACCGAGCCGATCCGGATGGCGAGGGAGAGGGACCGCCGGACCGTGGCCGTCTTCGCCTGAGCCACGGTGAGCTGGTACTCCGACGAGGAGGCCATGCCGCCGAACTCCACCGCCGCCGCTCGCTCCATGCGCTCCATCCACCCGCCGTCGATCGCGCGGAACACCGTGAGGTTTCCGCGCTCGTCGGTCATCACCGCCGGGTTCGGTGAGATCCCGGCCACCTCCATCGTGACCTGCGGCACTTCGGGAAAGGCGCGTCCCATCCCGTCGGCGTCGACCACTGGGACGCCGGCGTGGGCCGCCCACACGACAGGGATCAACCCGTTCGACCCTCCGATCTCCGCGGCGAAGAACGCCACCACCGGACAGCCCCAGAGTCGCTCGACCTCCTCGCGGAGGCGAACGCCCTCCCGTCCGTTCTCGATCTTCTCGATCGAGACGGTGGGCGCTCCGATGCCGCCGCACGGCATGAGGAGCGCGTCGTCGGGCAGGTCGTCGAGGTCCACCACGGGCACCGGCCCGTACTCCTCCACAGCCTGAAGCGCCATGAGCAGCCCGTAGTGGGTGTCGCCTCCTCCTCCGGCGCCGAGGATCGCGCACCCCCTCGCGAGGGCCGGGAGGTTCGACGAGTCAAGGCGCACCGTAGACCTCGCGGGCCTCGCGCTCGGTGATGATCCCGTTGACGAGGTCTTCTGCAACGAGCTCCCGTTCACGCTCCCTCGGATCCCCGTGGCCGCCCCCGGTGCCCGTCACGAGCCGCACCAGGTCGCCGGTCCGAAGCGGCAACCTCGCGGCCTTCCCGAACCGACGCGGCGGCGAACCGTCGGCCGGCACGACCTCCACGTAGTTCACGGATCCTTCGCCGCCGCCGTCAACGCCCCAGGGTGGGAACCGATGGCGGCCGAACCCAACGGTGAGGCTGCCGTCGGTGAGGAGCCGGTACTCGCGGACCAGCCCCCGGCCGCCACGCCGGCGCCCGGCCCCGGCTCCCTCCACGATGTCGAGCCCGAATCGCTCCACGCGGATGCCGTAGCGCTGCTCGCAGACCTCTGCCGGGATCACATATGTCTCGCCGTCACCGACCGAGACGAGCCCGTGCTCTCCGTCCTTGAGGGCACTCGCGCCCCAGCCGCCAGCCTGCGGCTCGACGAGCAGCGTCGGCTCGCCCATGTCGGGATGCGTGCAGGCAACGGATGTCGCGCACACCGAGAGGAAGCTCCCGGCCGTGAGGACCTCCGGAAGCGCGGGCGCGAGCGCCTTCCACACGAGATCGGTGGCCGCCTCAGTGGCCTCGAAGTAGAGGGCGACAGGAGCCGGCCGCTCCGCCGTGAGCACCGTGCCCGGCGGGCAGACGATCTTGAACGGGCGGAACCATGCGTCGCTCGCGGCCTCGGTGGGATCGGTGATCGCCTTGAAGACCGTGCGGACTCCCGATACCAGCCCACTCCGTGTGCAGTTCACGGGCCCCTTCACCTGGGGGCTCGAGCCGGTGAAGTCGGCCACGACCCCGTCCTCGGAGATCTCGACGCGCACCCGGATCGGGATCGGTGTCGTGTCGAGACCGTCATCGTCGAGAAAGTCCTCGGCCTCCCAGACTCCGCGCGGTAGGCGGACGACCGCGGCGCGAGCCAGCTCCTCGCTCCGCCGGTGCGCCTCGGCCATCGCCTCGCGGATCGCTTCGATCCCGTGGCGGTCGCACAGTTCGAAGAAGCGACGCTCCGCGACCTCGAGGCACGCGGCGAACGCGTGGAGGTCGCCGAGTGTCTCGTCGGGGAGCCGGCAGTTCGCGGCGACGATGGCCGCGATGTCGCGAACGAGTTCGCCGCGGCGGTGGGTCTTCACGAAGGGGAGCTGCAGGCCTTCCTGATAGATCTCGGTCGAGTCGGCCGTCCAAGAGCCCGGATCCTTGCCCCCCACCTCCGGCCAGTGGCCCTTCGCGCCGGCGAACGCGGCGAGTTCCCCATCCACGAAGATCGGCCGAACCATCGCGACGTCGGAGAGGTGTCCGCCGCCGCCCGAGTAGGGATCGTTCGTCGCAACAACGTCGCCCGGCTCGAGGTCGGGGACCTTCACCATCGTGTCGCGCGCTACCTCGCCCAGCGGCCCGAGGAACCCGGCGATCCCGTTGCCTTGCGACACGAGCTCGCCGTCCGCGTCGGTCAGTCCGACGGCGAAGTCGAGCACCTCGTAGATCACGGGGCTCTGCGAAGTCCGCTGCAGCGACACGAACATCTCGTCGGTGACGGCCGAGAAGGCCTCGCGAAGGACGTCCATCGTGAATCGGTCCATCACGAAGCCTCCTCGATGACCAGGTTCCCCAGGTCGTCTACCTCGACGGTCTGTCCCGGAAGCACGAGCGTCGTCGCCGCAGGTTCCTCGACGACACACGGACCGTCGAGCCTCGTGGCCGTATCGAGCGCGCTGCGCTCCACCACCTCCGCTCTTCGGACGCCCCCGTGCTGGTCGAGATCGACGTCGCGTGGTCGGAGCGTGGGGGGCGCACCGGATCGGTGCGTCGTCCACGACAGGCGCTCTGCCGGTGCCGACACGCTCACACGAATGGCCACGATCTCCACCGGCGACGGCAAGCTGAACGCGTACGCCTCTTCGGAGGCTCGGTCGAAGTCACTCCGCAACATGTCGAGCAGCGAGGCGTCCACCGCTCCCTCGCGAAGCGGCACCTCCAGCGTGTGCTCCTGCCCGACGTAGCGAAGGTGTGCGAACCGCTGGACATGTCGCGAGCCCGCCTCGTCCTCGATCTCTGCCGCCGCCTCACGCTCCAGCAGATCGAACAGCGGAGCGAGCGTGGCGGGGCTGAGTGCACCGACGTGGGTCCGGATGGCGTCGGCACCGAAGTCTCCGAGCAGCATGCCCAGCGCCGAGAAGTGCCCGGGCGCGGGCGGGATCACCGTTCGACGGATGCCGAGCTCTCGGGCGAGCAGCGAGGCGTGGAGCGGGCCGGCGCCGCCGTAGGCCACGAACGTGAAGTCCCGGGGGTCGAGGCCGCGACGGACGGTGACCAGCCGAAGCGCGTGCGCCATCTGCGCGACCGCGTATCGCAGAACCCCTCGAGCCGCCTCAGAACTATCGACACCGAGTTCCCCCCCGAGCTGCCGGAGCGCCTTGGACGCCGCCTCCATGTCGAGCTGCATCGCTCCACCTAAGAAGTACTCGGGGTCGAGGCGCCCGGCCACGAGGTTCGCGTCGGTAACGGTGGGCTCCGTCCCGCCACGGCCGTAACAAGCCGGACCGGGTTCGGCGCCTGAGCTTGTGGGTCCGACGTGGAGCCCGCCCGCGGCGTCGATCCATGCGATCGAACCACCGCCGGCGCCGATCTCCATCACCTCTACCACCGGCACCTGGACGGGGTACCCGGCGAAGGTCGGCGTACGTGCGATGTGGTGAGACGTGTCGATCCTCACTCGGCCGCCGCGCACCGCCGACGTCTTCGCGGTCGTGCCGCCGATGTCAAGCGACAGCACGTCGGATGTGCCGAGTCGGCGCCCCAGCTCCGCGGCCGCCGTCACGCCGGCGACGGGCCCGGACTCGAGGAGCGAGATCGGCGAGGCGAGCGCACGCTCGAACGACGAGACACCGCCGCTCGAACGCATGGCGTACAAGGGACCGATCAGGCCCGCTTGCCGAAGACGGGCGGTGAGCCCACCGAGGTAGTTGGCGACCACGGGCTTCACGTATGCGGCGAGGACGGCGGTGCTGCTGCGCTCGTACTCGCGCCACTGCGAGCTCACATGGTGAGAAGCGACGACCTCGACCTCCGGGAGGAGTTTCCCGATCAACTCCGCGGCTCGCCGTTCGTGGTCGGGGTTCGTCCACGCATGGAGGAAGCACACCGCGACCGCTTCGACTCCCGCATCGCGGAGGGCAGGAGCGAGCGCCTCGACCTCGTCCTCGTTGAGAGGCACCAGCACCTCACCTCGATGCGTGATCCGTTCGCTTACCTCGAAGCGAAGACGACGCGGGACGAACGGGCGAGGCTTCGCGTACGAAAGGTTGTACAGGTCGGGCCGATTGGCCCGACCGATCTCGAGCACGTCGCGAAAGCCCAGGGTCGTGACGAGCGCTGTGAGCGCGCCCTTGCGCTCGGTGATCGCGTTGATGACGGCGGTGGTGCCGTGGACGAACCCGCCGACCCAGGCTGGATCGACGCCCGAATGTTTAATCGCCTCGATCACCCCTTCGTCGAGCCGGCCCGAGGTGGTCGGAACTTTCGCCAGCACGAGGCGGCCTGTGTCCCCATCGACGCCGGCGAGATCGGTGAACGTGCCGCCGATATCGACCGCGAGGCGCTGTCCGGATCTCGCGGGAGCGGTGGGCACCGACACGGCGTACTTATATCGCCCCTGAAGCGTCTCGGGCCACTCGAGGGGGATGCATGCCCGGAATCCCCTAGGGCGCAGAAGGCCAATGTACCGAAAAGGTGCTCTGGCCGAGAAGCGAGCGTCGCCTACTCTTCTGTCGCCGTCATCCTTCGGGATGACGGCGGCGACCTACCACTATTCGGCGCTACTCCTCTTTCGTGGTGGCCATGACCGCCTCGAAGTCGAGGTCCTCGCCCTGGTGGTGCTCCGCGACATGCTGCTCCGCTTTCGTCCTCAGCTCCTCCATCGTTTCGCCTCGTACGGTCATCCCGTCGGCGCAGTCGATCCGGTAGCCCACGTTCGCCTCCTTCGTCGCTCCGACGACGAGCGTACCCCTCACAGCTACGTCTCGCAGACGCCCCGCCAGGGCTGACTCGGCTCGTCGGTCCGGCCAGCTTCGCGGTGCTCCTGGGGAATCGCAATGATGCGTTCGCATCAGCTCCCCGACCCAGGAAAACGCTCCGGTGCGCGCCAGTGCGACGACGTCACTCCAGGGCGAGAGGGCCCACGATTTCATGCGACTGTCCCAGGCCATTCACATCATGCATGCTCTCGGAGGACGAGGGACCGGGAAGAGGTGAAGAGCAACGATGTACATCGACTCCGATTGCACCGGTGCCATGAAGTACGTCCGTGTGACGGACCCGACCGACAAGCGAACCTGGGAGGTTTGGTGCGAGCCTGGTAACGCCAGCTGGCCCTCGCAATCCGAGAGTCCGGGGATAAGAGATGGGTCGTTCAGAGCCCCGATGGCGCTAAGGAACCGATCGACATGGTCGGCTTGACGAAAAGAAGTGCTCTTGGGCAGGCTGGCCGTACTGCTTGGCGGCGAAGACGCTGCACATGAGGTTCTCGAGCTCTTCGAACCCCTACGACTTGATAGCGAGGGCTGCATCAGTCCCGACGCTACGACCAAGTCCCTGCCGCTGAGGGCGCGGATCGGAACCTCCAACCTCACCGACCTCGAGCACCGACTCCGCGCCGGAGATGCTCGCCGTGGGCCGGGAGCGCGCAGCCGACGCCGGCCTCGCCAACGTCGAGTTCGTTGCCCGCGACGCCGAGGAGCTCGAGTTCGACAGCCAGAGCTTCGACGCGGGGCTCAGCCGCGCCACCTCAATGTTCCTGCCGGACGTCGCAGGCGCGTTGAGCCCAGCAGCAAGGGCAACTGCCCCAGGCGGGCTTTCATTCAGGAGTCAGGCTTCCGGCCGGTCGTGTTGCAGTTGCGGCGCGGCCCCTTCAGGAGAAGGATTCGAGCGTGGACTCCCAGATACCAACTAGCACGCATGGAGGTGTGGCCGAGCGACGCTGACGATCGACGGCGACCCAAATTGCGGAGGTGGAGATGGAGCCGGTCGGACAGCTCGGGTGGATCCAGGTTGACTGCCGAGATCCCGTAGCTCTTGCCACTTTCTGGGGGGTAGTGCTCGGCCTCCAGGTCGACGACGACTACCTCGGCGATCCACCTCACTACGTGGGGCTTGCGGCGACGAACCCCGACCACCCCCAGGTGAACTTCCAGCGGGTCGCGGAGCCGAAGACCATGAAGAGCCCACTCCATTTCGACCTACGCGTGGACGACGTCGACAAGGCGACGGCCCGGATCGAGGCGCTGGGCGGCCTGCGGCTACAGGCAGAAGACGTCCACGAGTACGGCTACAACTGGCGTGTGATGGCCGATCCTGAGGGCAACGAGTTCTGTCTGATCTACGAGATTGCCGCAGCGTCCTAGCCGTCCCTCGATCTACGGGAGTCAATCTGCGCCTACAGCCGATCCTTGGTGGGCGCTAGAGGATTTGAAACTCTGACCTCTTCCGTGTCAGGGAGATGGGCCGCAGGTGTCTGAGCTGCACCTTCCCAGGTGAGGGACGAAGTCGACCGTCACACGAGTACCGGAGAGTACCGTTGGGTTCGGTCGGCTCCTTGACCAGGTGTTGACCAAACCAAGCGACCCAACGCCATCCAACTAGCTGCTAGTTCGACCCTCAGAGATCACCGGGACTGGGTGGGGTGGGCCCCTCGGGCGTGGCCGTTTCGTGGGCACGGGCGATCGCCTCGTGTCGACTGGGGGGTCGTTGTGACAACTGTCCGGTCGACTCGACAACCCCGCGGCGAGCTAGATACCGAGTAGACCGAGCCGCTGCGCGAGGGCCGCCGCCTCCGCCCGCCGCTCCGCCCCCAGCTTCGCCAAGATGTTCGAGACGTGGGTCCCTACGGTCTTCGGGCTGATGAAGAGCTGATCCGCGATCTGCTTGTTCGTGCGCCCGGTCGCGACAAGCTGCAGGACTTCCAGCTCGCGCGCTGACAGACCAAGCTCGTCCGGACTCACGCGCCGCGAGCGGGTCTGCGGGCTCGGAGGCAGGGTGAGGAGGAACCTGCGTACCTCGTCCACGATCGCGTCCTGGTCGCCCACCCACATCAGGTGGTCCACTCCGGGGAGCTCGACGTAGCGAGCCCCCTTGATCCCCTCCGCCAACGCGCGTCCCTGATGCACCGGAACGACCAGATCGCCGGTCCGATGAAGTACCAGGGTCGGTACTTCGATCCTGGGCAGCACGTCACCCCAATCGATCTGGTACCCCAGCTGCATCAGCGCACGAGCCGACCCGGGGCTCAGTCCCGACCGGGTGAGCCGCAGGTACGCGGCAGTCGTTCGCTCGTCGGCCAAGAGGTTCGGCGCCCAGAACGCCGCACCGACGCCTTCGGTGCCCCACTCGTTCTCGATCCTGTCGAGCGCCTCCTCCTCCGTGTTGGCCAGTCGGGAGAGCATGCCGGTCTCGGGCTCCAGCTTCGGGAACGTTCCGTACAGGATGAGTGCCACCGAGCGCTCGGGGTACGTGGCGGCGAACAGGCCGCACATCGCGCCACCTCCGAGCGTGCCGAACAGCACCGCGCGCTCGGAGCCGGCGGCGTCCATGACGACGCGGATGTCGTCCATGCGGTCGGGAAGGCTGGGGAGCCGGTCGGGGTCGACTCGATCCGATAGGCCCGTCCCGCGCTTGTCGAACAGGATCAGGCGCGAGAAGGAAGCGAGCCGCTCCAGGAAGCGTGCGAGCGGCGGGACCTCCCATGCCAGGTCCAGATGCGTGACCCATCCCGGCGAGAGGATCAGATCGACGGATCCCTCGCCCAGCACCTGATACGCGATGTTGAGACCGCCGCTCTTTGCATACTTCGTCCGAGGCCTCACAAGCCACACCCTATGTCGGGTGCGAGGGACCGTACTCCGTCATGTTCCCTATGCCGGAATGCGGCGTCTTCCCGATTGCGGTGCCGCAGAGCCGGACCCACGATGGCACGTGACGCGTCGTCGTGGATCGAGACCTATCGACAAGGAGGGATGGATATGCCGCTCATCAACGTGAAAGTGATCGAAGGCGTCTTCTCGGACGAGCAGAAGGGGGCGATCGTCCGAGGACTGACCGACGCCATGGTCGTGATCGAGGGCGAGAACATGCGGCCGGTCACGTGGTGCGTGATCGATGAGGTGCGCAGCGGTGACTGGGGCATCGGCGGCGATGCGCTGACGACCGACGCAGTGAAGAAGCTGGCAGCCGGCGTGCCGGTCGGCTGATCGCTCGATACCCGTCCGAGCAAGCCTGGGCATCCCTCCCCGCGAGACCCGGAGCCCGGATCGAGGCACGAAGCTTCATCGAATCACCGGGTGCCACCACGGAAGGAAGCCCGGAGCCCCTTGTGGCTCCGGGCTTCTCATGCAGGGCTGACGTTCGTCGGATTCGACAGCACGCGGCAGGATACATCCATGAGTCGCGTTTCTCGGCGCCTACTCACGTCCTTCATGACAGACCAACGGTTCTGCTTGTGGGCGCTAGAGGATTTGAACCTCTGACCTCTTCCGTGTCAGGGAAGCGCTCTC
>CAZDXK010000002.1:0-27180 GCA_964509215.1 uncultured Actinomycetes bacterium
TGGGCCATCACGTATCCGGTCCCCGGTTCGTACGGTCCCGCCCACGTGCCGATCAGGCCGTTCAGCGACATCACGGTCTTCACCTGATCCGACTCGAAGAAGCGATCCAGGATGTCCACGATCGACATGGTCATCAGGCGCGTCACGTCGCCGACGGTCTTCACGTCGAGTCCCCGGAACCGCCACACGAACCGCAGTTGCTCCATGAGATCGGACGGGCGCTTCGACCCGACGGTCGGGGGCGTGGTCATGAGGAGCGGGCCCAGCACCTCGGCCAGTCCGCCGATCCACGCGTCCCATTCGTCGATCGCGTCGGCGTCGTGCTTGGAGAACTTGGCGAACTCCTCGTGGTTCTTCGCGGGGTCGTCGTACTGCACGATGCAGCGTCCGTCGGGAAACGGGAGGAAGTAGGGACCCGTGGAATGCACCCTGTACCCGTGCCGCTCCATCTGGAGGTCCTGCAGGATCGTTTCCGGCATCAGGCTCATCACGTAGCTGAGCGTGGTGACCTTGAACTCGGGCGCGTCCGGCCACGGCGCCATGGTGTCGGCCGCGCCCCCGGTCTTGTGCCGGGCCTCCAAGACCACGGTCCGCGCCCCGGCCTTCGCCAGGTAGGCCGCGGCGACCAGCCCGTTGTGGCCGCCGCCGATCACGATCGCGTCGTACTGGTTGTTCGATGAGATGAAACCAACGTACTCCTGAATCTTCGTTCAGCGCAAGGAGCGTCGGGAGCTACGAAGGGCGGCCGTACGAACCCGCCGGGGAGCCCCGACTCCCTGACCGGCCGTTCAGACCACGTTCGGCGGGACGACGATACCGTCGATGTCTGGCTCCGTCGGAACAGCGCGTCGCAAGCGCAGGATGGGGAGGAGCAGTACCGCCGCCACGGCTGCCGAGACGCCGCCCACCCCGTACACACCCTTGGGTCCGAGCAGCTCGAGCACCGGACCCGCGAACACGTAGGCGACCGCGATCCCGAGCGAGAGGAGCGCGTCGAAGCCGGCCATCACGCGGCTGCGGACGGCATCGGGCGACCGACGCATCATGATCCCCTGCTCGGCCACGAGCGAGATGCCGTCGCTGATGCCCATGATCAACAGTGCCACCAGCACGAACTCGAAGGTCGGGGCGAAGGCGATCCCCAGGCCGGCCACGGCGATACCCGCCGCACCCAACACCAGCCAGACCGGTTCGGTCCGCTGCGTGAGCTTTCGGCCCAGCAGGCTGCCCACCACAGAACCCAGGCCCCAGCACGCGATCAACAGACCGAATCCTGCCGAGCCCGCGTCGAACAGCTCGGCGAGCGGCGCATCCGCCACCATCCCCATCCCGGCCCCGAGGAGGAACACGGTCCAGGCGATGACCATGGCGCGGAGCGGGCGGTCGCGCCAGATGAACCGCAGTCCGGCCGTGATCCCCTGGTGCTCCTCCTTCTCGGCCACGGAGTGCTCCCTCGAATAGTCGGCATTCACCGAGAGCGTGAGGAGCACCGAGACCACGAACGTCGCGCCGTTGATCGCGAACACCCACGACGAGCCGCCGAGCGCGCTGAGCAGCACGCCGCCGATCACGGGGCCGAGCATGATCCCGGCGTTGCGGCCCAGGCCGAGCAGGCTGTTCGCCCACGCGATGTCGTCCTGTCTCTCGACCAGGTTCGGGATGGCCGCGGACGAGGCGGAGTAGAACGGGGACTCTGCCAGGGCGGACGCGAACGCCAGCCCGATCAGGATCGCCGGGCTGTGGACGAACGCCATGGCGAAGAAGACCACGGCCGCGATCGACTCGGAGACGATCATGACCTTGCGTCGGTCGTACCGGTCGCCGAGATGCCCCGTGAGGGGCGAGAGGATGCCGACCACGCCGAACGTCAGCAGCAGCGCGACGGACTGCCACGTGGCCGAGTGCGTCTTGTCCCATACCGTGAACATCAGCGCCGTGTACGCACCGGCTCCGCCGGTCACGGAGATCAGACGGCCGAAGGCCAGTCTGCGGACGTTGGACCTGGGTGAGCGGGTCATGAAACGGCTCCTGCGGATCGGGTGCGGGCGCGACGGACGGATCTACCGGGGACGGGACGCGGCGGTGCGCGTCAGACCGTGCCGGGGATCGGAGTGGTCCGGATCAGCCGCTTCATGATGCGGCGAGTTTATCAGGGGGATCACGCCGGCAGCGTGATCGCGCGCACCCGGTCGGCGTCGATCTCCGACGCGATCTGGCTGAGCACGTTCGGCGGCACAGGTGCGTCGACGGTCAGGCACATGAGCGCCTCACCACGCTCGTCCTTGCGACCGACGTCCATCGTGGCGATGTTCACCCCGTGCCCGCCGAGGATGGTCCCTACCGTGCCGATGACTCCCGGCCGATCCGCGTAGGTGAAGAAGATCATGTGCTCGGCGGGCGCCATCTCGATATCGAAATCGAAGACCTGCATCACCCGATCCGCGTCCCGCTTGCCGACGAGCGTCCCCGCCACCGACACAGGACTTTCGTCGGTGTCGGCCCGCAGCGATATCAGGCTCACGTAGTCCTCCGAGACGGTCGATCGCATCTCGCTGACGGTGATGCCGCGCTCACGCGCCAGCATCGGCGCGTTCACGAACGACACCGGCTCGTGCACGACCTTGCCCAGGATGCCCTTCAGGATGGCGAGCGTCAGCACCCGCGTGTCGGCCTCCGCGATCCGCCCCATGTACGAGCAGACGATCGAGCGCACGCCGCCCTCGGCGAGGCCGGCGAGGAGTGCGCCGAGCCGCTCCGCGAGCCGCACGAACGGCCGGACGATCTCCGACACGTCGGCACCCGCCGACACGTTGACGGCGTACGGGACGAACTCTCCTCGGAGCGCCAGCCTCACCATCTCGGCGACCGTGGCGCCGGCCTTGTCCTGCGCCTCGCGGGTCGACGCGCCCAGGTGTGGCGTCACGACCACGTTGTCGAACCCGAAGATCGGGCTGTCCGTGGTGGGCTCGACGGCGTACACGTCCAGTGCAGCGCCTCCGAGCTGGCCGCTCTCCAGCGCCTTCGCCAGCGCGTCCTCGTCCACGATGCCGCCGCGAGAGGTGTTCACCAGGCGCGCGCCCGGCTTCATCAACGACAGCTCGTGTTCGCCGATCAGTCCTTCGGTTTCGGTCGTGCGCGGCAGATGGACCGTGACGAAGTCCGCCTGGACCAGCAACGCCTCGAGCGTCGGCATCACGTCCACGCCCATCTCCTTGGCGCGATCCGACGAGACGTACGGGTCGTGGGCGATCACGCGCATGCCGAACGCCGCGGCGCGGTGTGCGACCAAGGCGCCGACCCGGCCGAGCCCGATGACACCGATGGTCTTTCCGGCGAGCTCCACGCCCTCCCAGTCCGCGCGCTCCCATCGCCCCGCGACCAACGCCGCGTTCGCCTGCGGGATGTTCCGCGCCTGGGCCAGCAGCAGCGCGAGCGTGTGCTCCGCCGCGGAGATCACGTTGGACTGCGGTGCGTTCACGACCATCACGCCCCGGCGCGTCGCGGCTTCCACGTCCACGTTGTCCAGGCCGATGCCGGCGCGCGCGATCACGCGGAGCCGCTCGGCCGCCTCCAGCACCCCGGCGTTCACGCGCGTCTGCGAACGGACGATCAGCGCTTCGTACGGGCCGATCTCCGCGGTCAGGTCACCGGTCGCGAGCTCCGGACGCACATCCACCTCGAAGTCGCGTCGAAGCAGGTCGAGGCCCTGTTCGGAGAGCTTCTCGGTGACGAGGACGCGCACCGCTCGGCTAGCCCTCCGCCTCCGAGAAGACGCCCTCGGCCGCCGCGACGGCCGCACCGCGCTTCACGGGGTATCCCAGCCGTTCCAGCGTCATCTCGAGGGCAGCCAAGCCTCGCAAGATATCGAGCTCGCTGAAGTACCCGAAGTGCCCGATCCGGAAGACCTTGCCCTTCAACGGCCCTTGCCCGGGCGCGAGTACCACGCCGAAGTCCGAGCGGATCCTGTTCGCGATCGTGTCGGCGTCGAGACCTTCTGGCGCGCGGATCGCGGTCACGGTCCAGTTGTCCGCCAGCCCCTCGCCGAACAGATCCAGCCCCAGCGCCTGCACGCCTTCCTTCACGGCGCGCGAGAGGGACCGGTGTCGCGCCATGGCGGCGTCGACCCCGTCCTGGAAGTACAGCTCGAGCGCGGCGTGCAACCCTTGCATGACGCTGATCGCCGGTGTCCACGGGTTCTCCGGATCCGGCAGCGCCGCGAACTGCCGGTAGATCGCCCAGTCGAAATAGAACCGCGGGTTGGTGGCGGAGCCGGCGGCCTCCCACGCGCGATCGCTGATCGCGACGAACGCGATACCCGGCGAGGCGGACAGGGCCTTCTGGGAGCCTCCGATCGCCACGTCGACACCCCAGCCGTCGAAGTCGAACGGCACCGCGCCGAGCGAGGACACGACATCGGCGACGACCATCGCGCCTGCGTCCTTCGCCACGCGAGCCAGCTGCTCGACCGGTTGGATCACACCGGTCGACGTCTCGCTCTGGGTGAGGAGGACGGCCTTGACCGGGTGCTCCGCGATCGCGGCGGCGACGTCGTCGGGACGGATCCTCGTCCCCCACTCGTAGTCGACCGTTCGGACGGTAAGCCCGTACGCCTCGGCCAGCCGCTTCCACCGGTCGGCGAAGAACCCGGCGTTGGGAACGAACACCTCGTCGCCCGGCGAGAAGCAGTTCTGGATCGCGGATTCCAGACCACCCGTTCCGGAGGAGGTCATCAACAGCACGTCGGCGTTCGCGGTCCGATAGAGCTGCTTCAGGCGGTGGGTGACCTCCCGCATCAGCTTCCCGAACCCGGGACCGCGGTGATAGACGAGCGGGCTCCCCTGCGCCATCAGCACCTCGGGCGGGATCGGGGTCGGGCCGGGGGCAAGGATGATCTCGGGCCTGTCCACTGCGCTCACTCCTCGACGATCGGCCGGCCTCGCACCGGCGTGTGCGGCTCGAAAAGTCAGCCTAGCAGGCATGTTCGGGCGGCTCGGAAGGGGCTTGACCAGCTAGGGGCAGGGCAAGGTTCCGCAAGTGCGCAGCTTCGTTCCCGAGCTCGGTCCGTATCATCGGTCGGGCCGCAGGGGTATGCGCATCTCCGTGCGCACGCCGGGCGGCCATCACGCCATGGCGACCCTCCGGTTCCTCATCAAGCGGTTCGTGGCTCAGAGGTTGCTGGGCCTAGCCGTCGTGGCGACGCTCGCGTTCAGTGTCGGTGTCCTCGTCGCGGGCCCGATCTACGCCGACGCCGCCCGATCGGCGATCCTGTCCTCGGCCATCCAAGGGGCCGCCGTCACCGTCGCGAACGCCAGGATCCAGGCGTACGGCGACGGAGGGTTCCCCTGGACGGACGCCGACGCCTCCATCACGGCCGCGACGCGTCCGCTGCCGGTGGGGAGCCTCGTGCGACAGGGCGTGACCACGGTTCGCCTGAACGGGGAGGATGGCCCCTCGGTGCCGTTGCTCTTCCGGGACGGCGCCGAAGAGCACCTGACGTTCAGGGGCGAACCGCCCGGGCCCGGCGAGATCGCGCTCGCCGGGAACTCGCCGCAGGCCGAGGGCCTGCGCATCGGCGATCGTGTCGCGCTGGTCGGGCCGGGCGGCGACGAGACCGAGCTCACGGTGAGCGGGACGTTCCTGCCACCGGATCCGAGCGACCCTTTCTGGTTCGGATCGCGGAGCCCGTTCCCGCCACCCGACTCCGCGCAGGTCCAACCACAGCTCGTCTCGCGCGACACCGGGCTGTCGCTCGCCGGCACGCTGGGGTTGACCACCGAGTACTCGTGGGACCTGTACCTCGAGCTCGTAGGGGTGCCGTTCGCCGAGGTGCGGACGATCCCCGATCGGCTTCGCCAGATCGAGGACTCGCTGCACGACGATCCCGGTCTCGCCGGCTCCCGTGTGCTCACGGGCCTCGACACCCTCCTTCTTCTGGTGGATCAGCGCGTCGAGAACCTGCGCGTCCCGATCCTGCTCGTTGTGTTCCAGATCGGCGCCGTGACGCTCGCCGTACTCGCGGGCGTGGGTGCGCTCACGCTCACCCGTCAGGCGTTCGAGCTGTCGGTCCTGCACAGCCGCGGTTTCTCGCGGCGGACGCTCCTGCTCGCGCAGGCGGTCCAAGCGGTGTTCGCGGCCGTGGTTGCGTTCCCGATCGGGCTCCTGATCGGCTTGGGCATGGCGAGCCTCGCCGGTCGCTCCAACGGTCCCACGCTCCCGGGCGTGCTGTTCCCCGTGCAGCTGAACACGTCCGCAGAGGTGCTGGGCGCCGCGGCGGCGGCGATCGGGGCGCTCATCCTGCTGTTGCTGTCGCTCCCGTACATCTCGCGAACGGTGCTCGAGGAGCGACGGGCGGTGTCGAGGGAGGATCGTCCGCTCCTCTCCCGCGTGCCCGTCGAGCTGGTCGTGTTGCCCGTGGGCGTCTTCGCGTTCATCCAGCTCCGAGGGGGAACGAAGCCCACGGCCGGCTCCGGTGCGATCGACCCCCTCGTGCTGCTGGCACCCACGCTGCTGCTGTTCGCCGGCTCGTTCCTGGTCCTGCGTCTGCTGCTCTTCGTCTTCCATCGGATGGACCGCCGGATCGGGCGGTCCAGGCGTGTGCCCATCTACCTGGCCGGACGCAAGCTCAGCCGCGCTCCGGGCGCAGGGTTCGCCGCCGCGCTGCTGCTGCTGCTCGCGATGGGTCTGCTCGTCGTCTCGACCTCGTACAGAGCGATCGTCCTTCGCAACCACGAGGACGCCGCGCACGCGATCGTGGGAGCCGACTGGAACCTGCTGGTCTCGCCGCCCGACGACGTGTTACCGGCGATCGACGACCTGCCTCCGAACACGACTCCCGTCATCCGAACGGAGCCGGACATCGGCGAAGGCAGGTACGCTCTCCCGCCGACGGCGCTCGCGATCGATCCGGCGACGTACGCCGATGGCGGATGGTGGCGCTCGGATCTCTCGGAGACGCCGATCGACCAGATCCTCGAGGCGTTGGAAACCAGACGCTCGGGCTACGAGCTCCCCGCGGGCGCGGCGACGCTGACCATCTCGCTCGACGTTCCGAAGGCCGCTGCGGGCGTGGACGTGACGGCGACGGTGATCGACGGCGGCGGCGTAACGCACACGCCGGAGACGCAAGCCGTCTCGGCCGGGCTCGGCACGTATCGGATCCCTCTCGCGCCCGGCACACGACTGCTCTCCATCTCGTTGCAGGCGGACACCTCGTTGGACCTCCCGTTCCACTTCCCGATCTCGATAGGTCGCGTGGACATCGACGGCACGCCGCTGCCGCTCGACGGGTGGGTCCCGCTGACGTGGCGGGGGAGCGGCGGACGGCTCGTCTCTACCGCGGGCGGACTCCGCTTCGACGTGCAGATCGGCGCGGGGAGGGTGTTCGCCGGCCTCATCCCGCGTCCGCCGACGATGCCCGCGTTGCTGTCGACGTCGGTGGCCGACCAGGTCGACGACACGTTCACCGTGACGTTGGGTGGCCAGAGGATCGAGCTCCATCAAGTGGCCGAGGCCACGCAGTTCCCGAGCGCCATCCCGAACTCGCCGTTCATCGTCGTTCCGATCCGCGCGCTGCTCGAACGCGAGCTGGCGGTGCCCGAACCGGGCATCACCCTGGATGAGGTTTGGTCGATGGGGTCGGCGAACCCGGCGCCGGCGCTCCGCGAACGGGGGTTCATCCCCGGCGCACTCCTGCGCGCGGAGCCGATCGAGGCCACCCTCGCGCAGCTGCCGCAGAGCTTGGCCGTCGGCATGAACTTCACGGCCGCGGCAGGCGGAGTCGGCCTGGTGATCGTCGGCGTGTCGGCGAGCCTGTACTTCGCGCAGCGCCGCCGGGACTACGAGTTCGCTGCCCTCCGAGCCATGGGCGCCGAACGATCGCAGATCGGGCAAACGCTGGTGCTGGAGCAGGGGCTCTTGCTCGGGTTCGCGATCCTCGCGGGACTCGGTCTCGGGTACCTGCTGCTGCGCCTGGTGATGCCCTACGTCGGGACGAGCCTCGGTGTGTCCTACCCGCCCCCCCTGCTCGTGATGGACTGGGCGAGCCTGGGCGTCGCGCTGGCCACGGTCGCGGTGACGACGTCCGTGGGCTTGGGGCTCGCCCTTCGAACGCTGATGCGCTCGTCGGTCACGGGCGTCCTGCGAGGTGAGGCCGAATGACGATGGTCAGCCCGGAGCGGTTCGCACCGGAGGGACGCGACACGTTGGCGAGGCTGCGGCACGTGTTCAAGGTGTACCGGATCGGCGACACCGGCGTGGTCGCGTTGGGCGGCGTGGATCTCGACGTTCCGCGAGGCGAGTTCCTCGCCGTCGTCGGTCCGAGCGGCGCGGGCAAGTCGACGCTCTTGAACCTGCTCGGTGGTCTCGACCGGGCCTCCGCCGGCGTCGTGGACGTCGACGGGCAGGACCTCGGCTTGCTGAAGGACGACGACCTGACGAGGTATCGCGCCGAAAGCGTGGGGTTCGTGTGGCAGGGGACGGCGCGGAACCTCGTCCCCTACCTGACGGTGCGAGAGAACGTCCGTCTGCCGGGCGTCTTGCGCGCCGGACTCGCGTCGGCTCGCCGCCGGAGCGCCGACGAGCTGCTGACGCTGGTGGAGCTGACCGACCGCGCGAACCACAAGGTCGGGCAACTCTCCGGCGGCGAACAGCAACGCGCAGCGATCGCCGTCGCCTTGTCGAACACCCCGATGCTGTTGCTGGCGGACGAGCCCACCGCCGAGCTGGATTCCGTGTCTGCCGGGCGAGTGCTGGCATCGTTCCGCGCGGTGAACCGCGAGTTCGGCGTGACGATCGTGATGGTGACCCACGACCTGGCGGCCGCTCGGCTCGCGGACCGGCGGATCCGCGTGCGCGACGGACGGATCCTGCAAGAAGGGTTCGTCGTGGAGCCCGTCGGGAGCGACGGCCGCGTGCGTCTACCGGACGAGGCCGTCGCAGCGCTCGGAGACGCCGAGCTCGAAGCCGAGGTAACCGTCGATGAGGTCCGACTGCGGCGGCGGAGCGAGACCGGCCATGCCTGAACCCATCCCGCCTGAGCCGATCTTGGCCGCCGAGGGCATCGTGCGCACCTACGCCGGCGCCAATGGAGTGCTCGCCGTCCGCGGCGCTTCCCTGGCGCTGAAGCCCAAGGACTTCGTGGCGTTGATGGGTCCGTCGGGCTCCGGGAAGACCACGTTCATCGGCGTGCTGTCGGGGCTGGACCGTCCCGACCAGGGGGAGGTTCGCTGGAAAGGAGCGCCGATCGGCTCGTTGTCGGTCGAGGAACGTCGCGCGCTCCGGCGCTCCGAGATGGGCGTCGTCTTCCAAAGCTTCGGGCTGTTGCCGACGTTGTCGGCCGTTGAGAACGTCGAGTTGCCGCTCCGGTTCGGCGGTGTCCCTCTGGACGAGGCGCGCGCGCGGGCGGCCGCGTGGCTGGGGAAACTCGGCTTGGCCGACCGGCTCGAGAACAGGACGTTCGAGCTCTCGGCCGGTCAACAGCAGCGCGTGGCCGTGGCGCGCGCGCTGATCGCCGATCCCGAGGTCGTGCTCGCCGACGAGCCGATCGCGGAGGTCGACACGGAGAACGCCGACCTGATCCTCGAGGCGCTGTGGGAGGTGATCCGTCGTGGTGGGGCCGTCCTGGCCGCGACCCACAACCCGGAGGCACTGCGGTTCGCCAACCGCGTGGTGCTGTTCCACGACGGACGGGTCGAGGCCGACGGAACGCCCGACGAGCTCGGATCGCGTCTTATGACCGACTAGTCCGTCTCAGATTAGAGACGGGTCGCGCCCGGCGCCGCCGGAACCCTAGAAGCGGAGCGACTTCCAGACGTCCTCGCCGTGATCACGGAGGGCGTCGGCGTCCATGTGCACGGGCGGCGCCGTGGGATGGCGGCGAAGGAGGCGGTCGAGGAGCGACCGCTTCGCGGTGCTACGTCCCACCGAGCGGGCCACCATGTCTCTTCGTGTCTGCCGGATGCGACGCTGCAGGTCTAAGTCGCACGTCGGGTGGCCGATCACGGGGTCGGGCCTCATCCCCACATCATCCCTCACCGGGAACCAACGTGCGGAGGTCCACGGCCGGGTCCGCCAATGAGGCGGGGTCCGGTCGCACCTGCCCGCGGATCAGCTCGAACGAACGGCGGACGTCCCTGGGCCACGCGATCGATACGCTCGAGCGCAGCACGCCGCCCGCGTCGAGCAGGAACGCGCAGAACGAGCGATCCTCGAGCGAGCCCCTGACCACCATGCGATCCCACGTCGGGGCGAACCCCGCCATCTGGATCTGCACGTCGTACTGGTCCGACCAGAACCAGTGTGGGTCGTCGAAGACGTGCCCCGCGCCCAGCATGTTGCGGGCGACCGTTTCCCCCATCTTCAGAGCGTTGTCGAAGTGCTCCACGCGGATCGCACCGAGCACCGGGTGGTCGTGCCGAGCGACGTCGCCGGCAGCGAATACGCCTGGGATCGAAGTTTCCATCGTCGATCCAACCGGGATCCCGCCGGGCTCATCCAGGCCCGTCCCCGCCATGATGTGGACGGCGGGCTCCGTCCCGATACCGACGACCGCGACGTCGGCCTCGACGATCCTGCCCCCTCTCGTCACCACCCGCTCGAGCCTCCCGTCGCCCTCGAATCGCGCGACCAGGTCGTTGAAGTGCATCGCCACGCCTTGATCGCGGTGGATGACCTCGAGCACGCGGCCGATGTCGCCGCCGAGCACGCGGAACAGCGCCGTCTCGAAGATCTCGATGATGGTGACGTCACATCCCACCGTCCGGAGCGAAGCGGCGACCTCGGCGCCGATGAAGCCCATGCCAACGCACACGACGCGCGCGCCACCCGCGACCGCCTCACGTAGACGATCCGCGTCGCCTACGTCGCGGAGGTCGAGCACTCCTGGAAGCTCCGCGCCCGGCGCGTCGATCCTGCGGTTGCGACCACCCGTCGCCACCAACAGCGAGTCAAACGACACGCGCTCGCCGCCCGCTAAGACCACGGCACGCTCAGCGACGTCGAGCTGCGTGACGATCGTCCCGAACCGCGTCTGGACGTCCTGCTCCACGTACCAATCCGGCGGCCTGACCAGGATCCGTTCGAACGTGTCCTCGCCTCGCAGGTACTCCTTCGAAAGCGGAGGGCGTTCGTAGGGCGGCAGCTCCTCCGCCCCGATCAGGACGATCCGACCATCGAAGCCTTCGGCGCGCAGCGTCGCGACCGCCGTCGCGCCGCACAAACTGGCTCCGACGACGACGAAGGTTCGCGGGTCTGCCACCCGTCAGGCCTCGATCAGGAGTTCGCCGTTCTCCTCGCGCACCGGGAACGTGGCGATCGGCTCGGTGGCCGGTCCCTCCAGCACAGCGCCGGTCGTCATGTCGAATATGCTGCCGTGGCATTCGCACGTGATCGACGTCCCCTCGATCTCGCCGCCGAGAGAGAGGTTGCACTGACGGTGGGTGCAGATGTCGCTGAAGCCGTACAGGGTGCCGGCGACCCGCGAGACGGCGATCTCCGTGCCGTTCACGGGGAACGCCTTCGCCTCACCCTCCCCGATCTCGTCGGAACGACCGACGGTGACGAACTCCGCCATGTGAACCTCCTTCGACGCTGGACCCGCTCCATCACGGTCGCCGTTCAGCTTACGGGGGCCGCCGAGATGCGGCGATTACGCGATCCCTGTGTCGGGCGGCATGCCGAACCCCTTGCGGCGTCTGGTGTGCCACAGGTACCCCCCGGCCGTCAGGACGTAGACAGCTGCCAGGATGAGGATGCCCAGACGGAAGTCGATCGGCAGGAGCGCGGGGACGAACGCGCCGCCCACCCATGCGAGCTGGAACACCACCTCGTAGCGCACGAACACCCGTCCCAAAGCCCCCGCGGGAGCGTGACGCTGCATCAAGCTCTGGAACGCCAGCCGGCTGAGCTCCCCGGCGGCGCCGGCGACGAGCGCGTACACCGTGAGGAGTGGCAGCCCGAACACCTCGAACGCGAGCAACGCTCCGATCGCGCCGGCCGACACGCATGCGACGACCACCGCCTCCTCGCGCGTGTTCGTCGGGAGCATCGGCGCGAGCATGTCGGCGACGAACCCGCCGAGCACCCCGGCCGCGGCGAGCGCCCCGAACCACCAGAGCGGCTCGTTCTCGCCGCGGAGTGAGATCGCCAGGAGGAAGAGGAGGAAACCGCCCGCGGCACGCATCCCTACCGCGCCGATCGCGGGGCCAGTCAGCTCCGAGATCCGGCCGCGCGGACCGACCTCCCGCGCGCGTGACGGCTGCATGCGCGGATGCGGGAGGCGCACGTTGATCGCGGCCGACAACGCGTAGACGGCGGCCGCCAGATAGATCGGACCGGTCGCCCCCCAGATCTTCAAGGAGAGGTAGCCGAACGGTGCCGCGGCGATGACGCCCGCGACCGCGATCCGGCCCAGGCGGGCGTTCGCCCGCATCAGCCCTTCGTCGGCAGGGGCGTAGGCCATCGTCAATCCGTTCTTCGTGATCGCGTGGACCTTCGAGAGCACCAGCAGCACGAGCGCGCCGGGGAAGAGCACCAGGGTCCCGACCCGAGGCGCGGCGTAGATGGCGGCGAGCGCCCTCCCCGCGGCGGCGCCGAACGAGATCGCGCGCCGCGGCCCCGCCCGGTCGAGGAGCGGGATCAACAGCGGACCCGCGAGCGCGAGCGGCAGCATCGTGATGCCGAGGTAGAGGGCAACCTTGACCTTTGCCTCGCCGACGGGAAGCGAGAAGAAGACGGAGTCGGCGAGCGAGATCGCGAGGAGCGTGTCGCCGGCCACGCTCGTGAAGTGGCAGAGCCCGTACCGGTCGAGCGGCTGCTCCGATCGCCACATCCGCCGGAGCGGCCACACGAGCGATTCCGCGGCGCCCGCGATGCCCAGGAGAACGAGCTGCCACCACGGATAGCGTGGCGGCTCGTTCGAGACGCGCACCGCGTCCCCGCGACTATCCGGTCAGGCGTTCGCGCAAGAGCTCCTGCGCGAGCTTCGGGTTCGCCGCGTTCGCCGTCTTCTGCATGACCTGCCCTACCAGGAACCCGATCACGCCTTCCTTGCCGGCGCGGAACTGCCCGACCACTTCGGGGTGCTCCGCGAGCACGGCGTCCACGATCGGACCCAGCTCGCCTGCGTCGGAGACCTGGCGGAGCCCGAGGCGTTCCACGATGGCCGCGATGCCATCGCCGGTCTGGACCGCACCCTCCAGCGCCTGCTTCGCGCCGGCGCCCGAAACGGTGTCGTCCGCGACCAGCCCGATCAGCTCCTCGAGATGCCCGGGCGTGACGGGCGAGTCCGCCGGAGCCATCCCGTGCTTGTTCAGCAGGCCGGCGAGGTCCTGCGTGATCCAGTTCGCGGCGGCCTTCGCGCCGACGCCGAGCGCGATCGTCCGCTCGAACAGATCGGTCCAGGCGCGATCGGCGACCAACACTCCGGCAACGTCGGATCTCAGGCCGAGCTCCGTCGCGTACCGCTCGCGGCGGGCTCGCGGGAGCTCCGGCACCGTCGCGCGGATCTCATCCACCCACGCGGCCTCGGGTTCGAGCGGTGGGATGTCGGGCTCGGGGAAGTACCGGTAGTCGAACGCCTCCTCCTTCGAGCGCATCGACTTCGTGGCGCCGGCGTCCTCGTCCCAATGGCGCGTTTCCTGCACGATCGACTCGCCATTCTCGATCGCCTTGGTCTGGCGCGCGATCTCGAAGTTCAGGGCGCGTTCCATCGACCGGACCGAGTTCATGTTCTTGATCTCGACCTTGGTGCCGAACCCCGCCTGGCCTACGGGGCGGAGCGAGATGTTGGCGTCGCATCGCAGCGACCCCTCTTCCATCCGCACGTCGCTCACGTCGAGCGACTCCAGCGTGGCTCGGAGCTCGCGCAGGTAGGCGGCGGCCTCCTCGGGCGAGCGCATATCGGGCTCGCTCACGCACTCCACCAGCGGCACGCCGGCGCGGTTGTAGTCGATCAGCGCGTAGTCCGCTTCGTGGATCCTGCCCGAGGCGCTGCCGTGCGTGGTCTTGCCGGTGTCTTCCTCCATGTGAACGCGCGTGATGCCGATGCGTGTGGTGACGCCGTCCACGTCGACGTCCAGGTGGCCGCCGACGCAGATAGGCAGGTCGTACTGGCTGATCTGGAAGTTCTTCGGCATGTCCGGATAGAAGTAGTTCTTCCGATGGAACAGAGAATGCGGCGCGATCGCGCAGTCGAGCGCCTGGCCGATCTTCACGATCGAGGCGATGGCCTCGCGGTTGGGGACGGGTAGCGTGCCGGGGTGGCCCAGGCAGACCGGACAGACGTTCGTGTTGGGCTCATCCCCGAAACCGTTGCGACAGCCGCAGAACATCTTCGTGCGGGTCGAGAGCTCGACGTGACACTCCAACCCGATGACGGTCTCCAGCTCGGCCATGACGATGGGCAGCTTATCGAAGACCGCCCACGAGGCTTCCACGGCCGGCACCTATCATCGAGGGATGCCCGAGCCCGCGCCCATCGTCGTCGCGGAGCAGGCGCCTCGGACCGCGCTGATCTGGGCGGCGCTCGGCGCCGTGTACCTCATCTGGAGCACCACGTACCTCGCGATCCGCGTGGTGAACGAGACGCTGCCGACCCTGCTGGCGACGTCGCTCCGATTCCTGCTGGCAGGCAGCGTGCTCTACGGGATCGCCATCCGACGCGGCGATCGCACGGGCGACCGGCCGACCGCGACGCATTGGCGAGGAGCGGCGATCGTGGCCGGCCTGCTGCTCGTCGGCGGCAACGGCGGCGTCGCATGGGGGGAGCGAACGGTCCCGAGCGGCCTGGCGGCGCTCGTGATCGCGACGGTGCCGCTCTGGATCGCCGTTATCGACCGGATCGTCTACCACCACCGGCAACCCACCCTCGTGATCGGCGGCCTCGTGCTCGGCTTCGTCGGTGCCGCGATCCTTGTGGGGGGATCGATCGCCGGGGACGTGGACGCGGCCGGGCTCCTCGTCGTCGTCGGCGCCGCGATCTGTTGGGCGACCGGATCGCTCTACCAACGCCGGGCGCCGCTCCCCCGTCGCCCGTTCGTGAGCGCAGGGATGCAGATGCTCGTCGCCGGGGTCATCCTCGTCGCCCTCAGCGCCGCCACCGGTGAGCTCGGCCGCATCGACGTGTCCAAGTTCTCCCGAGCCTCGGTGCTGGCCGTCGCCTACCTGATCGTGTTCGGGTCCTGGCTCGGGTTCACGTCCTACCTCTGGTTGCTCCGCAACGCGCGAACGTCGCTCGTGTCTACGTACGCCTACGTGACGCCGGTGGGCGCGGTCCTGCTCGGCGCGCTGATCCTGGACGAGGTGATCACCGCGAGGACCGTCTTCGCGGGCCTGCTGATCGTCGTCGCCGTCGCGATCATCATCAGCGCGGGCAGCGCGGCGCGCGCGGCGGAGGCTCGGTCAGACGCTCCCGAGGAGCGGCGGGCGGAGCTCGAGTCCCAGGTCGCGCTCGAGGGCGCGGCCGGCTCGGAAGAGCACGGGTTCGCCGAGGGCGGGCGCGGTGAACTGCAGGCCGACGGGGAGCCCACCTGAGTCCAACCCGCACGGCACGCTGATCGCGGGAACACCGGCGAGGTTGGCGGGGATCGTGAAGACGTCCGACAGGTACATGGCGAGTGGGTCGTCGGCGCGCTCGCCGATCCGGAACGCGGTGGTGGGCGACGTCGGCGACACCAACACGTCGAAATCGGCGAACGCCCGCTCGTAGTCTCGGATGATGAGGGTCCGCACCTTCTGCGCCTGCCCGTAGTACGCGTCGTAGTAGCCGGCCGAGAGCGCGTACGTCCCCAACATGATCCGTCGCTTCACCTCGGGACCGAACCCCTGGCCGCGTGTGGCCGACATCATGGCGATCGAGTCGGTGTGGGGACCCTGGGCGCGGAAGCCGTAGCGCACGCCGTCGTACCGCGCCAGGTTCGAGGACGCCTCCGACGGCGCGATCAGGTAGTAGGCGCTGAGCGCGTGGTCGGCGTTCGGCAAAGACACGTCGTCGACGCGCGCACCGAGCGATGCCAGCCGGTCGATCGAGGAACGAACCGCGTCCTTCACGCCCGGCTGCACGCCGTCGCCGAACGTCCCGTCGATCACGCCGACGCGGAGCTCCGCGATGCCGTCCTCGAGCGCGTGCAGGTAGTCCGGCACCTCGGCATCGAGGCTGGTGGCGTCGCGAGGATCCTTGCCCGCGAGGGTTCCGAGGAGGACGGCGGCGTCGCGCACGCTCCGCGTGAACGTGCCGACGGTGTCGAGCGAGGACGCGAACGCGATCAGGCCGTAACGACTGATCAGGCCGTACGTCGGCTTGAGGCCGACCACGCCGCAGAGCGACGCCGGCTGCCGCACCGAGCCGCCGGTGTCGGTCCCCAATGCCCACACCACCTCGCCGGCCGCGACGGCGGCGGCCGAACCGCCGCTGCTCCCCCCGGGCACCGTGTCCAGGTCCCACGGGTTGTGGACGGGTCCGAACGCCGAGTTCTCGTTCGAGGATCCCATCGCGAACTCGTCGCAGTTCGTCTTGCCCACGAGCACCGCGCCCGCGCCGGATAGGCGCGTCCACGCGGTGCAGTCGTACGGCGGGATGTAGCGCTCCAGGATCTTCGAACCACATGTCGTGCGGATCCCGTTGGTCGCGAGGACGTCCTTCAACGCGATGGGGATGCCGGCGACCGGGGACTGGGTCGCACCGGTGGTCGCGTGATCATCGACCGCCTCTGCGCGCTCGCGTGCCACCTCCGGCGTCGGCGTGAGGATCGCCTTCACGTCGCCGTCGACGGCCTCGACCCGCCGCAGCGAGGACTCCGTCAGCTCGGCGGCGGACAGCACCCTGGCTCGCAGCTTCTCGGCGAGCTCGGAGCCCGTGAGGTCGCAGGCGTCGGTCACGAACCCGTCTCCGCGATCCGCGGAACCTTGAACCGGCCGCGCTCGGCCTCGGGCGCGTTCGCGAGCGCCGCCGCCTGGCTCAACCCCGGCTCGGGCACGTCCTCGCGGAACACGTTTGACCGGGGGATCGCCCACGCCGTCGGCGGCACGTCGTCCGCGGCGACCTCTCCGATCGCTGCGGCGTGCTCCAGGATCGCACCCAGCTGCACGCGCAAGCGTTCCTTCTCGTCGTCGGTCAGGTCCAGACGAGCGAGACGCGCGACGTGGTCGATGTCGATGTCCACGGGCATGTGCGGCAGTCTAGCGGCCGCGCGAACGGACCCCGACGGAGGGCGTCACGTCCCGAGCCGTTCGCGGAACTCGGCCTCGTCGATGACCTCCACCCCGAGCGTTTCGGCCTTGGTGAGCTTCGATCCCGCGTTCTCGCCCGCGACCACGAAGTCCGTCTTCTTCGACACGCTCGACGCCACGCGCGCGCCGGCCTCCTGCGCCAGGTCCGTGCCCTCCTCGCGCGACATCGTCGGCATGGAGCCGGTGAGGACGATCGTCTTCCCCGTGAGCGGGCCATCTCGCGGCTCCGCGACGATCCGCTCGTCGGCCATCCGCACACCCGCCGCCCTGAGCCGCTCGATGAGCGCCAGGTTCTCCGGGTCGTCGAACCACTCACGGGCGGACGCGGCGATCTCCGGACCGATCCCGGGCACGTCGTCGATCCGATCGAGCGTCGCGGCGACCAACGCGTCGATCGAGCCGAACGCCGTCGCCAGCAGCTGCGCGACGTGCGTTCCCACGTGACGGATGTTCAGCCCCACGAGCAGACGCCACAGCGGACGATCCTTGGAGCCCTCGATCTGAGCGAGCAGGTTGGTGATCGACTTCTCCGCGAACCCGTCGAGTCGTTCGAGCTGCTCGGCCGTGAGCGTGTAGATGTCGGCGGGATCCTGCACCAAGCCCCTCTCGACGAGCGCCCACAACGTCTTGTATCCGAGGCCCTCGATATCCATGGCGCCCCGGCCCGCGAAGTGGAACAGCCATTCCTGTCCTTGGCTCGAGCAGCCCGTCTTGTTCGGGCAACGGTGGTCCACCTCTCCCTCGCGACGGACGAGCGGCGTGCCGCACGAGGGACACGCCTTCGGCATCCGCCAGGGCCGGGCGCTCTTCGGCCGCTTGGAGACCACCGGCCCCACGATCTCGGGGATCACGTCGCCGGCACGCCGCACGATGACCGTGTCCCCCCGGCGAACGTCCTTGCGTCGCACCTCGTCCTCGTTGTGGAGCGTCGCGGTGGTGATGGTGACCCCGCCGACGAAGACCGGTTCCAACACCGCGAACGGTGTGACCTTCCCCGTGCGCCCGGTGTGCACGTCGATCTTCTTCAGCAGCGCGGTCCGTTCCTGCGGCGGGAACTTGTAGGCGATCATCCACCGCGGCGCGTGCGTCGTGGCACCGAGCTCCCGCTGCAGCGCCGATTGGTCCACCTTGATCACGGCACCGTCGATCTCCCAGTCGACCGAATGCCGGTGCTCCTCCCAATGGGTGAGGAACGCCTCGACCTCGGCGATCGAGTCCACACGGGTAGTGGTGGGAGGCACCGGGAGCCCGGCAGAGCTCGCCCACTCCAGGAACCCCAGATGGGACTCGAACCCGACACCCTGCGCGGCGCCGAACGAGTGCACCCACAGCCGGAGCGGCCGCGAAGACGTCACCTTCGGGTCCTTCTGCCGTAGCGACCCAGCCGCCGCGTTGCGTGGGTTGGCGAACGGCCGCTGCCCGTTGGCGGTGAGTCCCTCGTTCAGCCCCTCGAACGCCTTCACAGGGAAGTACATCTCGCCGCGGACCTCGATCAACGCGGGAGGATCCTTCAGGAGCAGCTTGGGCGGCACGCCACGGACCGTGCGGACGTTGGCCGTGATGTCCTCGCCCGTGATGCCATCGCCGCGCGTCGCTCCTCGCATCAGCACGCCCCGCTCGTACGTGAGCGCGCACGCCACACCGTCGATCTTCAGCTCGCACGCGAACCGGGCGGCGTCGCCGATCCGCCTCTCGACGCGCGCCGCCCAGGCCTCCAACTCTTCGAACGAGAACGCGTTGTCGAGCGAGAGCATCGGCGCCAGGTGGACGACCGGCGCGAACAGGTCCGCCGGCACGTTCCCCACCCGCTGGGTCGGCGAGTCGGGCGTGATGAGCTCCGGGAACCGATCCTCGAGCGCCTGCAGCTCGCGGACGAGCTCGTCGTACTCCGCGTCGGAGACCTCGGGGTCGTCGAGCACGTGGTAGCGGTAGCTGTGGTGGTTGATGAGCTCACCCATCTCCTCGACACGGAGCTTCGCTTCGGCGAGCTCACGCTCCTCCGAACGGGTCACGACTGCGCGATCTCCACGCCTCCGGCCACGCCGATCTGCGCGCCGACGACGACCACGCCGCCGCGTACCCCGGGCACCTGCTGGAGATATCGGAGCGCCAGCTTGAACCCGTCATCCTTGGGCAGGAGCGCCTGCACCCCCGCGGCCGCTGCATCGGCCAGCATGCAGGACGTCGCCATCACGGCCAGGCCGTCGGGGCCGACGCCGTCGCGTCCGCGACCCAGCGTCGTGGACACCCCCACGCCACCTTTCACCGGTTCGACCGCGACGGCGATCGGCTCGCCGCCGTGCCGGCGCACGGCCAGGCGCATCCGCTTCCTCGTCTGGATGAAGTAGTCGCCGTCGCACGAGACCGTCACCTCCGACAGCGAGCCGGCGAGGAAGCGGCCGACCTGGTCGGTCACCGCGCCGCGGAACGTGAACATCGGCCCGACCCCGGCCACCTTCGAAGCGGCCACCATCTCGCGAACGATGGCTGGTGCGTCTTCCGGCACGCGCCGCAGCGGCCGCTTGGACCGGCGGAACTCGGGGTTGCGCAGCGCGTAGGACTGGATCTGCTCCCAGAACGAGAGTGCCTGAGCACGGGATTCCTCGGCGAAGTCGTCGGAGGCCGTGATGTGAAGGGTGAGATCCTCGACCTGGATGTCGAAGCTCTTCGTCTTACGACGCAGCAGCTTCAAGGCAGCCTCGACCTCCTCACACCCACCCGGAAGCTCCGATGATAGTCGGCGCGAGGCACGCGGCTCCTGGGGGGGCTAGCTGTTCAAGACGGCGTCGACCGCAGCCTGATCCTCGTTGTAGCCCCAGAACTCCGTGAGCTTCCCCTCGCGGACGTGGAAGACCTGAACCTGCCGTCCATGGCACGAGCCGGAACCCTTCGTGAACGTGCCGTCGACCATGGCGACCACGTGCTCGTCGTTCCCGACCACGTCGTGGATGTCGAAGCTGATCCCTACGCCATCCTGTGCCAGACGGCCCATGCGGGCCATCGTCTCTTCCTTGCCGGTGGACGTTCCCGAGTACGGGTTGTTCCCCGGAGCGTGCCAAACGACGTCGTCGGCGATCATCGCGGACAGCGTGGCGATGTCGCCCTTGACGAACGCCTCGATCCCCGTGCGTATGGCTGCGACGTTCGGGTGTTCGGACATGTTGCCTCCCTCAGAACGGCGGACAGGCGGCCAGCCTGCCACCGCACCCGTCCGCGCGCAAGGGGTTGTTCAGCGCGACGTTTCGACGATGCGCCCGCCTCCCAACAACTCGTCGGCCTGGTACACCACCACGCTCTGACCCGGCGCCACCGCCCGCTGCGGGCCGCGGAACTCCACCCGGATGCGATCGCCGAGCGGCTCGATCACCGCCGCCACGTCGTCGCCCCGGTAGCGGATGCGCACCGACGCCTCGAACGGACCGTCGTCGGGAGGGCTCCCCGCCACCCACGAGACGCGGTCGGCGAGGAGTCCCTTGCGCGACAGCAGCTCCCGCGGACCGACCACCACGCGGTTCGCCGAGGCGTCTACCTCGACGACGTAGCTGCGCTCGCCCGTGGCCACGCCCAATCCACGGCGCTGCCCGATCGTGAAACCGAACGTTCCGTCATGCGTCGCGAGCGCGCGGCCGTCGGCGTTGACGACCTCGCCCTCCCGGACCAGCCGCGGCGCCACTGACCGGACGAACGCTCCCGAGTCGCCCGAGGGCGCGAAGCAGAGCTCCTGCGAGTCGGGCTTCGACGCGACGGGCAACCCGAACCGCTCCGCCAGCGCCCGCGTCCCGGCCTTCGGCATCCCGCCGACAGGGAACAGGGACCGCGACAGCTGGTCCTGACCGAGCATGTGAAGCATGTACGCCTGATCCTTGCCGGCGTCCGCGCCGCGCAAGAGGTGCCAGCCGCCGGCCGGGTCCTGCTCGGTCCGCACGTAGTGCCCGGTCGCCACCGTGTCGATCCCGAGCTCGTCGGCTCGGCGGAGGAACGCCCCGAACTTGATCTCACCGTTACAGCGCGCGCACGGGTTCGGCGTGCGGCCCGCCTCGTGCTCGGCCACGAAGTCGTCGATCACGGTGGCGGAGAACTCGCCGGACAGATCCACGATCTCGAACGGTATGCCGGCGATCCGCGCGACCTCTGCCGCATCGGCCCGGGCCGCCGGCCCGCAGCACCCGTGCTCGACGCCATCGAGATGCACCAGGTTCATGTGCGAGCCCACGACGTCGTAGCCCTGTTCGTGGAGCAGACACGCGGCGACCGACGAGTCGACCCCGCCCGACATCGCGACCAGCACGGATCCCTTCGACACCGTCATGCGAGATCGAGGCTATCAGGGCTTCGTCGCCCACCCGATGATGTGCGGCTCCGCGGTCCCCCGCCTGTCGGGACATCGGACCCAGCCCCGCGTCTGCCTAGGCGAACATGGGGTGACCTCGGAAGCCGGTCACGACGGTGCCGTCACCCGATCGCTTGCGACCTTCGCGAGCCGCTCGATCCACGGCGTGGCGTTCAGTCGCTCGAAGATCTCGCCCGCCTCGGCCGCGAGCCGGGTCGCCTCGTCGGATCGCCCCCAGGCGGAGAGTCGCTCCGCGAGCTCCAGCCTGGTGACGGCGGTCCAGAAAGGCACCTCGAGCTCCAAGAAGAGACCGGCCGCACCGCGAAGGCGGCCCTCCGCCACCTCGAGTTCACCCACGCGTTCGTCGAGCCGAGCGCGGAACCGCGAGGCGTGTGCCGAGAGGTACGGGGGAACGCGGCCCGGTTGCTCCTCCTCGACGACCGCGAGCAGGCGACCCGCTTCGTCCAGGTCGCCGAGGGCGAACGCTGCCTCGATCCCGACGACGACGGCTTCCTTGACCGCTTCGGACTGCAATGCCACCTTGTCCCTCAGCGCCAGCACGTCCTGCACCGCCGCCAGCGCCTCCTTCTGGTTGCCCTCGGCATGTTCCAGCACCGCCAACCCTGCGGACCATTGCACCCGCTCCTGGGTGTCCGCAGAGCTCTCGACGTCCGGGAACCGGTCGCGGTCCGCTCGGGCCGCGCTCAGGTCTCCGCGAGCGATCCGGATCAAGGGGCCCTGCAGCAGCAGGGTGCCCGTCGCAACGCGCGCGATGGCGGGCGCCTCCAGAGGCAAGCGATCCCCCATCGCGATCACGTCGTCCCAGCGCCCAAGGAGGAAATACGCGTACGTCTGTCCGAGGAACTGCCACTCCCAGAACCGGTCGCCGACCCGCCGCGAGAGGGCCAGCCCGCGGTCGACGAAGTCGACGGCGTCGCGGTACCGGTCGATCCCGGCAGCCATGTCCGCCAGGTTGAAATAGGCTCGCAGCGCCGCCGCGGGTGCATCCTCCTCGAGCGCCATGTCGAGCGCCTGGCGCAGCAGCGCGTACCCCTCCCTCGGCCGTCCCATCGCCGTGTAATAGATGACGCCCTTCGTGTTCAGCGCCTGAGACAGGAGCTCGGGGAGCCCCAGCCCTTCGGCCACGTCGAGCGCCCATTCGATGCGTTCGAGCGCCTGATCCGGGTGTCCGCTGAAGAAGAGGATCCGGCCGAGCTGCGCGGCCAGCGTCGCGAGGTCCTCGTCCGGTTCCTCGTTCACCAGCACCTGGAAGGAGCGATCCATCCGTTCGACCGCCTCGCCGATCCGCCCGCCCGACCACCAGACCTCGGCGATCCGGGCCGACACCCGAGCGGCCGGGTGCGTGAGGCCTTGGGACTCGAACACGTCGACGGCCTCCTCGAAGAACCGGACGGCCTCTTCTCCCGCACCGCCCGCCAGCGAGGCCATCCCGGCGCGCTCGAGCAGACGCGCGCGCTCCGCTGCGTCGGTGGCCAAGCCGGCCGCGTCCTCGAAGTACCGAACGGCCTCGTCCGTCGCCGCCAAGGACGCGGCCCGCTCGCCGGCCCGGGTCAGCATCTCCGCGGCCCGTCCGCGGATCGCGTCCCCGTCCTCCGCATCGGGCGCGAGCCGGTACGCCTCCAGGAAGTGCGACGCCACTACTTCCACGACCTCGTCGTCGTCGGGGCCCCGTCCCGACGCGATCACCTGCGCCGCGGCGAGATGCCTCGCTTTGCGCTCCCGCTTGGACAGCGTCTCGTAGGCGACCTGCTTCACCAGGTCCTGGAGGAACCCGTACTGTCCGCGCTCGGGCGAGAGCGGACCCGACTGGACGCTGAACACCTGCTTCCTGACCAACGACGCGAGCATGCGATCCAACGACTCGGCCGCCTCGCCGGTGAACGAGCCGATCGACTCCCGGGTGAACGTCTTGCCCAGGACCGATGCGTCCAGGACCAGCCGGCGCTCGTCCTGCTCGAGGCCGTCCAGGCGGGCGGCGATCACGGCGTGCAGGGTCTCCGGGACCTCGAGCGTCGTGATCGGCCCCGTCGGCCGATAGACGTTCCCCTCCTCAGCCAGCAGTCCGCGGTCCAGGAGCATGCGAACCGTCTCGACGGCGTAGAGGGGCACGCCCTCGGCGCGGTCCAGGATCTGCGCGCGCAGATCGTCGCCGAGTCCGGGGACCAGACCGCGGAGGAGATCCTCCATCGCCGACCCCGGGAGCGGCTCGAGGTGGATCGACGTGACGCCGCGGCTCCCCGCCCCCCACGTGGGCCGTCGATCGAGCAGGTCCGGTCGCGCCAGGGTCAGCACGAAGATCGGGTGGGTGCGCGACCATTCGAGGAGGTGCTCGATGAAGTCCAGGAGCGCGCCGTCCGCCCAGTGGATGTCCTCGAAGATCATCACGGTCGGCATCTGCTCGGCGAGGCGTTCGTAGAACAGGCGCCACGCGGCGAACAGCCCTTCCTGATCCTTGCCGCCTCGCTCGTCGAGCCCGAGCAGGTGCGCGAGGCGAGGTTCGACCCATCGGCGCTCCTCGGCGTCCGGGATCGCGTCCGCGACGGCGGCTCGAAGCTTGGGCAACGCGGTCGCCGCGTCCTCGCCCTCGACGATGGAGGCGTTCGTCCGCACCATCTCCGCGAGCGCCCAGAAGCTGACCCCCTCTCCGTAGGGGAGGCATCGTCCGCGATGCCAGCGGATGTCGAACGCGACACCGTCGATGTACTTGAAGAACTCCCACATCAGTCGCGACTTGCCCGTGCCCGCCGCGCCGATCACCGACACGAGGTGTGCTCGCCCGTCCTCCGCGGCGGCGTGGAACATGTCCTTCACGAGGCGGAGCTCGCGGTCGCGCCCCACGAACGGAGCTTCGAGGCCTTCGCTGCGGAGCGAGCCCTGTGTCCCGCCGATCACGCGGATCGCGCGCCAGAGCTGGACCGGCTCGGACTTCCCCTTCAGCTCGTGGGCCCCGGCGTCCTCGTAGACGATCGCCGCCTCCGTCGCCCGCCTCGTGGCGTCTCCCACCAGGACGGCGCCCGGTTGCGCGACCGACTGAACCCTGGACGCGGTATTCACGAGATCGCCCGCCACCATGCTCTCGCCTCGAGCATCGAGATCGACGGCGGCCTCGCCGGTGAGGACCCCGGCGCGAGCTCGCAGCGCGGGCGCCCCGATCTCCTGCCCGAGGGTCGCGA
Organism: uncultured Actinomycetes bacterium; assembly: GCA_964509215.1. GTDB lineage: Bacteria > Actinomycetota > UBA4738 > UBA4738 > HRBIN12 > JBBQVZ01. The sequence continues at coordinate 24,748 of CAZDXK010000002.1, forward strand.
CCGCCGCCGTGAGCTCCATCGCCGCTCGCACGGCCCGTTCGCTGTCGTGCTCGGTCGCGACCGGTGTTCCCCATACCGCCATGACGGCGTCCCCGATGAACTTCTCGACGACCCCGCCGTAGCGGGCGATCAACGTGCGACAGACGTCGAAGTAGCGGGTGAGGAGATCGCGCACCTCCTCGGCGTCGAGTGATTCCGACAACGTGGTGAAACCGACGAGGTCGGCGAACAACACCGATACCACCCGTCGCTCGTGAGCTGGCTGATCCGTCCGCCGGTCGCCGGGCACGGCTTCCGCGATGATCAGCAGTTGCGTCCCGCACTCACCGCAGAACTTCGTCCCGGGCGTGTTGGCCGAGCCGCACGCCGGGCACCCGAGCACCAGGGCGGCGCCGCATTCACCGCAGAACTTGCGCCCCGGTTCGTTCTCGGAGCCGCACGACGTACAGGGCATCGGGTCCTTCCGAAGATGGAGCGGGTCGGGCGAAAGGCTACTGCTGCTGACGCGTCGCGGCTACCGACCGGTCGGCGCCCGAACGCTGCCGGTATCCTCGGTCGCGCATGGACATCGTGGTGCTCGTGAAATCGATCCCCGACCCGAACGGCGATGCCGAGCTCGGCGACGACTTCCTGGTGAAGCGGGACGGGGAGGGTTCGCTCGACCCGGGCGACGAGTACGCCGTCGAGGCGGCGCTTCAGCTGGCCGAGGCGTCCGACGGGTCGGTGACCGTTGTGTCGATGGGCCCCGCGAGCGCGGTCTCCGCGATCCGGCGCGCCCTCTCGATGGGTGCGCACGGCGCCGTCCTGGTCACGGACGATGCCCTGGGCGGCGCCGACGTCCTGGCCACGGCACGCGTCCTCGCGGCTGCCGTCGCCCGCGCCCCGTTCGATCTGGTCCTCACCGGGGTCGAGTCCACGGACGGCTACACGGGCACGCTCCCGATGACCGTCGCAGAGCTGCTCGGCTTGCCGGCCGTCACGTTCGCCCGCAGGGTCGACGTGATCGAAGGCGGCATCCGCGTGGAGCGACAGACGGAAGCCGGCTACGACGTGGTGGAGTCCGCGCTCCCGGCGCTCGCCACGGTCACGGCCGCCGCCACGGAACCGCGGTACCCGACGCTGAAAGGCATCATGGGCGCCAAGCAGAAGCCGCTGGAGGCGCTGTCTCTGGCCGACCTTGGGCTCACCGCTGAAGACGTCGCCCCGACCCAACGGGTGACCGCCGTCGAGGCGGCGCCGCAGAAGGGGCCCGGCGAGGTCGTGCAGGGCGACGCGGCCGCAGGCCGCGTCGCCGACCTCCTCGCAGAGGCCAAGGTCATCTGACATGGCGAAGATCTGGGTCTTCGCGGAGGTGGGACCGGACGGCCCCGCGTCCCCCGCCTTGGAGCTCCTGACGAAGGCGCGCGAGCTGGGCGAGGTCGAGGGCGTGGCGCTCGGCCCCGGCGCCACCGCGGCGGCGGCCGCGCTCGGAGAGCACGGCGCCCGTACCGTCTACGTGAGCGACGACGCCGTGTACGACGAGTTCCTGGCCCAGCCTGCGGCGCACGCGTTGCATGCCCTCGTGCAGGAGCACGTCCCCGACCTCATCTTGTTCGCCACGACGTATGCATCGCGCGACGTGGCCGGCCGTCTCCAGGCGAAGACGGGCACCGCGCTCATGAGCAACGCGATCGACGTCGCCGGCGTCGACCGGGCTCGGACGCAGATCGCGGGCGGCACGATGTTCGTCGACGTCGAGCTGCAGGGCCCCGCACCGCGGCTGGTGCTCGTCCGGCCGAAGTCGTTCGTCGCCGAACCTGTCGGAGGCACAGCGGACGTCGTGCCGGTCGTCGTCGACATCCCGGACGCCCTCCGCGCGGCCCGCCGCGTCGAGCGCCACGAGGAGTCTGCGTCCGGACCGAAGCTCGAGGAAGCCAAGGTCGTCATCTCCGGCGGACGCGGCCTGCAGGATGCCGCGAACTTCGGCCTGCTGGATCAGCTCGCCGCGGCGCTCGGCAACGCGGCCGTAGGTGCCAGCCGCGCCGTCGTCGACGCGGGCTGGGTGCCCTACAGCTATCAGGTCGGCCAGACGGGGAAGACGGTCAAGCCCGACGTGTACATCGCGGTCGGGATCAGCGGGGCGCTGCAGCACGTGGTGGGCATGAAGGGCGCGAAGCGGATCGTCGCGATCAACAAGGACCCCGACGCCCCGATCTTCCGCCTGGCGGACCTGGGCGTCGTCGCCGACGCCCTGCAGTTCCTGCCCGCGCTGATCGAAGAGGTCAGGTCCCGCAAGGGCGCCTGACCGAGCGTGGCGCGTGATCGAGGCCCGGTTCGACGACCTGACGGGCGAGGCGCCGTCGTTCCGGCTGACCGATCCCGCCGGCGTCCTGGAGGCGATGCGCCCCGAGGACGTCGCGCCCACCCTGGCGGCGGCGGAGGGAGCGGCGGCCC
>CAZDXK010000003.1:0-20617 GCA_964509215.1 uncultured Actinomycetes bacterium
CGCGGCCCGGCTCGAACTTCTGCAGCGCGTCGATCAGCCCGAACACCCCGTACGAGACGAGGTCCCCCTGTTCGACGCTCGCCGGGAGACCGGTCGCGACGCGGCTGGCCACGTACTTCACGAGCGGGGCATAGTGAAGGATCAAACGCTCGCGAGCCTCGTCGGACGCGCTCCCCTTGAACGCGTCCCACAGCGCTCCCAGCTCGTCGTCGACCGCAGGCGGGATCGTGATCCTCTTGTCGTCGGAGGACGCCTTGGACTTGGGGGTGGCGGGCTTGCGGGCGGGCGTCTTGGTCGTCTTCGCCACGTCAGGCCCTGGGGTGAGACCGCTCGTAGGCCTGGAAGATCCGGGTCCGGGACACGTGCGTGTAGCGTTGCGTGGTCGCAACGCTCGCGTGTCCCAAGAGTTCCTGCACAGCCCTGATGTCGGCTCCTCCTTCGAGGAGATGCGTGGCGAACGAGTGTCGAAGGGTATGCGGAGTGACCCGCCGCCCCGGGAGCAAACTCCCCGCATATTGTTCCACCATCGCACGGATGTCGCGCCCGGAGAAGGGCTTCCCCTTGCGATTGAAGAACATGGACGTACGGTCCTCCCCCGCCATGGTCGGCCGTCCGGCCGACAAGTAGACATCGATGGCGTCGACGGCGTGGTCGGACATCGGCACCTGGCGTTCCTTGTCCCCCTTCCCGCGCACGGTCACGCGCGCGCCATCCAGGTCGACCTGCGTGCGCGTGAGACCGGCGACCTCGCCGACGCGAAGCCCCGACCCATACAGCAGCTCGAGGACCGCGCGATCACGGAGCACGACCGCTCGCTCGATCGGATCGAGATCGCTCCGCGACCACTCGGTCGGTCCGGGGGCTTCGGCGAGCGCGGCGGCTTCGCGGGGGCGCAGGACCGTCGGAAGCCGGTTCACGACCTTCGGCGAGCCGAGCAGGGCCGACGGATCGCCGTCCGTCGCGCCGGTGGCGAGCGCCCACCGGTAGAACGTTCGGATCGCGCCGACCCGCCGGGCGATCGACGCACGCGCGTAACCCAGCGCGTGCTGCTGGGCCAGGAATCGACGCAGCTGCGGATACCGCGCGGCGGCGAGCGAAGAGCCTCCGCGCGCGAGGAACGTGGCGAGCCGCGTCAGGTCACGGCGGTACGCGGTGATCGTGTTGTCGGAGAGACGGCGCTCGTGGCGGAGATGCGAGACGAACGCCTCGATCAGCCGTGCCTCGGAGGCGGGGAAGTCCTCCTGGGGCGTCACGCGGTCCTTTCGGTCGGGGAGAGCTGCGCTGGGGCCCCTCCCTTGTACCAGCGACCGGAGACGCGTTCAAACACCTCACGTGTGGGTCCGCACTCCCGACAGGGTCCGCTCGTAGCGCCCGCCCGTGCTGCGGACCAAGCCGCGAAGCTCGAGCCGGATCAACGCCGCCACCGCCTCGGGAAAGGAGAGCAGGGCGTTCCGCGCGACCGCGTCGGGGAGCGAGGGCTCGGCGAGCGACGTCCAGACCCGCCGCTCGTCGTCCGGGAGCTCGATGGGTGGATCCGGACGCTCCGCCTCGGGCGGGACGCTGACCCCGAGATCGTGCAAGAGGTCGTCGGCGCCGCGGATCATGGTGGCTCCGTCGCGGATCAACGAGAGCGGCACCTCGGCGAGCGGGCTTGTGACGGGCCCCGGCACGGCGAACACGTCGCGCCCGAGATCGAGCGCATGGTCGACGGAGATCCGCGACCCGCTCAGCCCCGCTCCCTCCACCACGACGAGGGCGGACGCCAGCGCGACCACGATGCGGTTGCGCGCGGGGAACCGATGAGGTTCGGCGGGAACGCCCGGCGCGTACTCGCTCACGACCGAGCCCGTCTCGGCGATCCTCGCGATGAGATCCGCGCTTGATCGCGGATAGCCGACGTCGATGCCCGAGCCCAACACCGCGATCGTACGCCCGCCGGCGTCCAGGGCTCCCCGATGCGAGGCCGCGTCGATCCCGTACGCCGCTCCGCTCACGACGCAGACACCCGCGCTCCCGAGCCGGCGCCCGAGGTCACGGGCGATCTCGCCGCCGAGCGACGAGCATCTCCGCGCCCCGACGATTGCCACGCGGAGCTCGGAGAGGTCGATGCGGGCGCCTCGGACGAAGAGCGCGACCGGCGGGTCGTCGAGCTCCAGGACCGAGGACGGGTACTCGTCGTCGTGAGGGGTCAGGAACCGCGCCCCGGCCTCCGTGCTCGCTCGGATGACGGCATCCGCATCCGTGCTCGCCGCATGCTCCCGGTCGGCACCGCTCCCCGCGCGGCCCGCCCGGATAGCGGCCAGAGCCGCGGACGCGTCCCCCTCGCGCCAGCACAACCGGTGGAGGTTGCGCGGGGTGATGCCGCGCAATGACGCCAGCACTACGACCGCACGGCGTTCCTCGAACGATCCGCCGAACCCGTCCGGCCACCCGGTGGGGGCGAACGCGGCTTCAACCGGCTCTGGCAAGGCTCTCCTCCCCGAATCCCTCGCGGTAGGACAACGCTTCGGCGAGGTGCTCGACCTCGATGTGCGCCGCCTCCGCGAGGTCCGCGACGGTCCTCGCGACCTTGAGCGCCCGGTCGAACCCGCGCCCCGTGAGGGCAAGGGTCTCCACCGCCGACGCCAACAGCTCCTCGGCGTCGGAGGTAAGAGCTGCATGGCGCCTGACGAGCGGTCCCGACAGGTGTGCGTTGCACGCGACGCCGATCGACCCGTACCGATGTCGTTGTCGTTCGCGGGCCTCCTGCACCCGGTCGCGAACCGCGTCGCTCCTCTCCCCGCTCTCCGAACCCAACAGCTCCTGCTTGGTGAGACGCGGAACCCGCAGACGGAGATCGATGCGGTCGAGCAGCGGACCCGATAGCTTCTGCTGGTACAGCTCGACCCGGTCGGCCCGACAGCGGCAATGCTTGCGCTGATCGCCGTCGAACCCACACGGGCACGGGTTGGCCGCGGCGACCAGCGTGAACCTCGCCGGGAACTCGACGGAGCCCGCGGCCCTGGTCACCACCACCCGACCATCCTCGAGCGGCTGCCGAAGGCCTTCGAGCGCGTCGCGCCGGAACTCCGTGAACTCATCCAAGAACAGAACTCCGTGATGCGCGAGGGAGACCTCGCCCGGACGGAGGAACGTGGAGCCGCCTCCGAGCAGGCCCGCGAGCGAGACCGAGTGATGCGGCGCCCGGAACGGCCGGGACGTGAGCACGCCCCGGTCCGCGAGGAGCCCGGCGACCGAGTGCAGCTGCGTCGCTTCCAGCGCCTCCTCGCGGGAGAGCTCCGGCAGGATCGTCGCCAGGCGACGCGCCAGCATGGTCTTGCCAGCGCCGGGCGGCCCGACCATGAGGAGGTTATGGCCGCCCGCCGCGGCCACCTCGAGCGCCCTGCGCGCCTGCGCCTGTCCCCGAACCTCCGAGAGGTCGACCTTCGAGGCCTCCGCCGGCACGACGACGCCGGGATCGACTCCGGGCGGGTCCCACGTCCCGCGCAGGAACCCGGCGACCTCGGCGAGCGTCGCCGCTCCGACGACACGGAGCGACCCGATCTGCGCGGCTTCGAGCGCGTTCGCGGCCGGAACGACGACGCCGATCAGGCCGGCGCGGGCGGCGGCGATGGCCACCGACAGGATGCCCGGCGTCGGCAGAAGCTCGCCTTTGAGCGACAGCTCGCCCGCGAACGCGTACCCGAGGACGGCGTGCGCGGGCACCTGCGCGGTGGCGGCGAGCACGCCGACCGCCACCGGTAGATCCAGCCCCGGCCCGTCCTTGCGGAGGCTCGCGGGCGCCAGGTTCACCACCACTCGCCGGAGCGGCCATTCGAGGCCGGCGCTCTCCACTGCCGGGCGCACCCGGTCGCGCGCATCGTTCACCGATGCGCCGGGGAGACCCGTGAACACCAGCGACGGCAGCCCACGCCCGACGAAAGCCTCGACCGTGACGAGATGCCCGCCGACGCCGAGCACAGTAACCGCGACCACTCGCCCGTACACGCGGGAGAACGCTAGCTCCGGGCGCACGTGGCGGCCGTGACAGGCGTCACGCCGCGAGCACGTCCCGACGGACCGTTTTCGCGACCCGCCGCCTCGGCGGATACTCCTCGCGTGCCGGAAACCAAGCCAGAAGCCAAGAAGGAGCGGTTCGGCCGTCTGGTCGGCGGGATTTTGATCACCGAGGGCGTGGTCGTCGCGATCCTGCGGTTCCTCACGCTGGTGTACGTGGTGGCGAGCGAGGCCTACTCCGCGGACCGGTTCCGGACGCCGCTGCCGGACTTCATCCCGTGGGTGCTGATCACGGTCGCGGTTTCCGGGGCCCTGGTGTGGGCCGGGTCGCTCCTGCGCCGCGCGCCCGGAGGAGCGTGGGGAGAAGTCGGTCTCGCCGGACGCATCGACCTGGTCGCCGCGTGCCTGCTCAACGTCGTCGCCCTTGTCTGGGCGGTGTCCGGTCTGACGAGGGGGCCGTCCACCATCGAGGGCTCGTTCACCTGGATCGCCCTCTGCGTGGTTTCGCTCATCGCGATCGTCGGGCTCGTTCGCGACGCGGTCCGCCGCTCGCCCGACTGATCCGACCCGTCCGCCGGAGCCGGCACGGCCGCTGCTAGCATCCGCGCGTGTCCGAGCGCTTCGATTGGCATCCAGAGCCCGAGCTGATCGATCTCCGCGACCCGCGGGCGCGCGCCGCACTCGAGGAGCTCGGGGAACGTGCGTGGACCGAGGCGCTCGACTGGCTCTACGACCGGGCGATGGAGCGACCGACGGCGCCCGACCTCTACCCGGAGCTTCGGGCCGCCTACTACGGCGCCACGGGTGGGCCAGGGCCTGCTCCACAACGGGGCGCGACCTCGGCGGACGTCCTGGCCGAGTTCCACGAGCGGCTGGCGCCGTACCTGTTCGCGGCGCAGCATCCCGGCTCGTTCAGCTACTTCACGCCGCCCCCGCTCCCGATGGCGATCGTCGGCGAGACCCTGGCCGCGTGGGTGAACCAGGGCATCGACCTCTGGCTCGCCGGCATGACCGCGCCGTTCGTCGAGGAGGAGGTGATCCGCTGGCTCTGCGACCTCACGGGCTACGGCGACGGAGCGTGGGGCATCCTCGCCTCCGGCGGCGTCATGGCGAACGTCATGGGCCTGACGGTGGCGCGCGACGTCCATCTCGCGAAGCTGCTCGGTCTGCACGAGCCACCCCGGGGCGCGCAGCTCGAGGGAGCACGCATCTACGCGTCCGATCAGGCGCACTTCTCGATCGCCCGCGGCGTGGACATGCTGGGCCTCCCGGAGGCGACGCTTCGCGTCCTGCCGTCGGACGAGCGGTTCCGTCTGCACGCCGGAACGGTCGCCGCAGCGATCGCCGAGGATCGGGCGTCCGGGTTCACGCCGTTCTGCATCGCCCCCGTCGTCGGCTCGACCAACACCGGCTCGGTCGACCTGATGGACGAGCTGGCCGACCTGGCCGAGCGGGAGGGGCTCTGGCTCCACGTCGACGCCGCGTACGGCGGGGCGGTTCGCCTGTCGCCCCGCGACGCCGATCGCGTGACCGGCCTGGAGCGAGCCGATTCCGTCACGATCGATCCGCACAAGTGGTTCTTCCAGCCGTACGACATCGGAGCGCTGTTGGTGAGGCGGCAGGAGGACTTACGGAACACGTTTCATCGCGAGCCCGAGTACTACCGGGTCTGGGAGCCGGAGGACCGGCCGCTGCACTGGTACCAGTTCTCGCTGGAGGGGACGCGGCGGTTCCGCGCCCTCAAACTCTGGATGTCGTGGAAGCACCTGGGAACTGAGGGGTTCGCTCGGTTGATCGAGCAGAACGACGACCTGGCCGCCCACCTCGCCCGGCGCCTACGCCAAGAAGGATTCGACGTGATCGACCCCGAGCTGTCGGTCGTGTGCTTCCGTCACGTCCCGGCCGCGCTCGACCACGTCGATCCCGCGGTGATCGACGCGTATCAGAAGAGCCTGCAGCGGGCGCTCGAGGTGAGCGGCGCCGGCTGGGTATCGACGACGACCCTCCGTGGCCGGACGTACCTGCGCGCCGGCGTCGTGAACTACCTGTCGACCGACGCCGACGCCGATCGGGTGGTCGACACACTGCTGGGCTCGTCAGAACGCGTCCTCGAACAGCTCGACATGGGGACCGCGCGGACCTAGCGCCACGCTCGCCACGTCGAAGCGGATCGCGCCCGGCCGAGCTCCGCGCTCCTGCAGGAACGCCTCCGCCAGTGCCCTGACCTTCGCCCGCTTCCGCCAGGTGACGGCCTCGTACCCACCTCCGAACGCCGATCCGCGACGCGTCTTCACCTCGCAGAAGACGAGTGTGTCCCCTCGGACGAGCACCAGGTCCAACTCCCCCAGCCGGCACCGCCAGTTCCGTGTGACCAAGCGGTACCCGCGGCGGACGTAGACACCGAGCGCCGCGTCCTCACCGGCTCCGCCGCGTTCCCGGCGGGGATCGGTCCGCATGGGCCGACCCTATGGCGTGGTACCGACACGGAGCTCGGTGCGGTCCGCGTCGCGAGGATGCTCAGGCCTCGGGCAGCGTCGTCGGTTCCTCGCGACGAGCGAGCTCCTCGACGTTCACGTCGCGGCGCGTCATGACCCTGACGGTCGCCACGAACCGGGCCGGGCGGAACATGTCCCACACCCACGCGTCGGCCAGATCCACCTGGACCCATCCGCCGTCGAGGTGCGCGATGTCGACCTTGTTCGCCAGGTAGAAGCGCCGCTCGGTCTCGATCACGAACGTGAACATGGGGAGCACGTCGCGGTACTCGCGGTAGAGCTCGAGCTCGCGTTCTTCCTCGAAGCGTTCGATGTCGTCGGATTCCATGGCCGTTGCCATCCTCTCACGCACGCACGACGTCACCGCGTCCGAGCCCGGGAAGCGACGGTTGCCCGACGCCCGCGAAGGACAGGCGGTGGATCGGCGTGGGACCGAGACGAACCAGCACCTCCCAGTGCTCGGACGTGCCGTACCCCTTGTTGTGATCGAAACCGAAGTCCGTGTAGCGGTGGTGGAGGCGACGCATCAACGCGTCCCGGGTGACCTTGGCTACGATCCCGGCCGCTGCGACGCTCGCCGCCACCGCGTCGCCCTTCTTGATCCCCAGGGAAAGGCACGGCATCCGCGGCACCGGGAACCCGTCCGTGAGCACGTAGTCGGGCTCCACGTCGAGCGCCTTCACGCACCGCCGAAGCAGTGCGATATTCGACCGATGGAGACCGCGTGCATCGATCACAGCGGGCTCGATCCTGCGGACCGCGAACGCCGCGGCGCCGGCGACGATCCGTTCGTAGGCGGCCTCCCGCTGCAGCCGCGTGAGGACCTTCGAGTCGTCGATGCCCTCGAGGTCGAAGCCGTCGGGCAAGATCACCGCGGCGGCGACGAGCGGGCCGGCGAGCGCGCCGCGGCCGGCCTCATCCACACCCGCGACCCGGGTGAACCCCTGCTCGCGGAGCGCCCGTTCGTAGCGGTCGAGGTCTCGTCTCAGTGCAGCCATCCCGCCCGCGAGGGGGGCCAGATGATCACGAAGGCCTGCCCGATCACCCGATCGATCGGGATGTATCCCAGGCCGCCCGGCGGCGGGAACCGCGAGTCTCCCGAATGGTTCCGGTTGTCCCCCATCACGAACAGCATGCCATCCGGAACGGTCTCGGGCCCGAAGGAGCGCGTATCCAGATCCGCCTGGTTCACGTACCGCTCGCGGAGCCTGCGCCCGTCCACGTAGGTGACGCCGTCGCGTATCTCCCACGTCTCGCCGGGGAGCGCGATCACGCGCTTGATGAAGTCGTCGTCGGCCGGACGTACCACGCCGATCCCCTCTCCGAGCCAATCCACGATCGTTCCGAGGACTCCGCGATCGCGATGCGAGGGCGTAGGTTGGGCGAACACGATGATGTCCCCGCGTTCGATATCTCCGAACCGGTAGGCCAGACGGTTGACCAGGATCCGGTCGTCGCGCATCAGCGTCGGCTCCATGGAGCCCGACGGGATGAAGAAGGCCTGGATCAGGAACGTCTTGATGAGGATCGCGATCGCGAGCGCGGCGAGCGTGAGGATGCCGAGCTCCCGGAGGAAGTGCCATCCGGCGTCGGCGCCCTCGTGTTCGTGGGGTGGCCGGCTCGCGGTGGGCTCCGGGAGCCGATCGGGCTCTTGGCCGCCGTCCGGCGCGACCGGGGGATGGAGCGGGGGCGTGGCGAGCGGTTCGGGCGAGCCGGGGCGATCGCCCACGTAGCTCAGGCCTCGGCCTTCTCCTCCGCCTCGTCGGCGGACAAGTCGTCCTCGGCGACGGCATCCTCGATCGGAGTCTCGTCGCCCTCCACGGGAACGTCGAGATCTATGGCTTCGAGCGCAGCGTCGCCGGGCTCGTCGGCATCTTCGGCCTCCGGCTGCTGCGAGGCGAGCGCGGCCGCCTCAAGTGCGGCGAGCTTCGCGTCGTCCAGCCGGCGCTCCTTGATGCGGGCCTTCTTCCCGCGCAACTCGCGGAGGTAGTAGAGCTTCGCGCGACGGACCTTGCCGCGGCTGACGACCTCGAGCTTCGCGATGGACGGCGAGTGGACCGGGAACGTCCGTTCGACGCCGACGCCGAACGAGATCTTGCGGACGGTGAACGTCTCGCGCAGCCCTCCGTTCTGCCGGCGGATCACCACGCCCTGGAACACCTGTACCCGCTCGCGACTCCCCTCCACCACCCGGACGTGCACCTTCACGGTGTCGCCCGGGCGGAACTCCGGGATATCCGAGCGCAGATAGGACTGCTCGACGAGATCGATCTTGTTCATGACGGCGGTTCCCGAGTGTACCAGTGGCCTGTCAGCGCTTTCGTCCGGTTCGATGGCATGATGCGGGCCGCCTGTGTGATGCTTCCCGGCGCGCACGAGGCGGGAGGATGGATGACCCGGCGACGAGAGATGGCCAACGCGACGCAGAGCATGGTACGCGAGGCCCTCGATCGACGTGGCGCTGCGATCGTTCCGGCCGCCCTCAGGGGCGCGCTCGCGGCGCCCCCCGCTGACATCGACGTCTGGGGATCGCTCGAGCAGGAGCTGGAGATCACCGGGTTCCGCCCCAGACTCGCCGGCGACATCGAGGTGCGGATCTTCCGGCTCCGGTGGGGCAACGACTACGCGATGATCGCCAATCCTCGCCGGTTGATCCACTTCCAGCTCGAGGTCTGGGAGGCTGATCTCGCCCAGCGCATGGACGGCACGATGACGGTCGGCGAGCTGATCGTGGAGCATCTCGAGGGGACCGGCGACTTGGACGCCGGGGCGGTGACAGACCTCGTCACGTTCCTGCGGAGGGAGGGGTTCCTCGAGCCACATACCGTCGACGTCCCCGCCACCCTCGCCGAAGCGCTTCGGCCTCGTCCGAGCCTGGAAGATCGCGTGCTGGCATTCGCGAAGACCCTGCGACTGGATTGGGCGGGCGCCGACCGGCACGTGCGATGGTGGTACCGCTCCCTGCTCCACCCGCTTTTCTCGCGCGTCGGCGTCGTCCTCACGGCAGTCATGGCGCTCAGTGGCTTCGTTGCGTTCATGGTGGCGAACGCGCGGGGACGGTACTCGATCGGTCAGGCCAACGCTCCGCTCGACTCTCTGATCCTGCTAGCTCTCGGGTTCGTCTTGACGTACGCCCACGAGCTCGGCCATGCGCTCGCGCTCGTGCACTACCGACGGCGGATCAAGAGCGCGGGCTTCATGCTGTACTTCGGGTCTCCGGCGTTCTTCGTCGACGCCTCCGACGGATTGATGCTCGAACGCGGCCCGCGCATCGTGGAGTCGGCCCTGGGGCCCTACACCGAGATGGTCCTCGCGGGCATCGGGTCATTCCTCCTGCTCGCCTTCCCCGACGCCTCGTTCGCGCCTCTCGTGTTCACGTTCTGCGCTCTGAACTACTTCCTGATCTTCGAGAATCTGATCCCGCTCCTCGAGCTGGACGGCTACTACATCCTGGCGGAGGCGATCGAGGTTCCCGATCTTCGGGAGCGGTCGCTCCAGTTCATCCAACACGACGTATGGCATAAGCTCCGCACGCGCTCGGGGTTCTCCAAGCAGGAGGTAGCCCTAGGCGCGTACGCGGTCATCGGGGTGCTGTTCACGATCTTCTCGGTATGGATCGCGATCTTCTTCTGGGAGGCGATCTTCGGGGGCCTCATCTCAGGCCTCTGGAACGGGGGGACCGGATCCCGACTCCTCCTCCTGCTGCTGGCGCTGTTCGTCGCGGGGCCGGCCATCCGCGGCCTCATCACCCTGATCCGAACAACCGTCAAACGATCCCGCGCGCTCGGGCGTAGGGTCAAGTTCCGGTTCGAGACCTCCTGGCGGGTCGACGCCGCGGAGTTGATCGATGCCCTCCCCGCGTTCGACGAGCTCCAGGACGATGTCCTGTCCGATCTGGCGGGCCGGGTCCGCCTCATCTCGCGCCGGCCGGGCGAACCGGTCTTCCGACAAGGGGACCGCCCCACCGACTTCTTCGTCGTACGGAGGGGCACGTTGCGTATCGAGGAGGAGCACCCCGACACCGGCGACACGACGATGCTGAGGACGCTGACGCGCGGCGACTCCTTCGGGGAGCTGGCGTTGCTCGAGTCATCGCCGAGGACCGCCACCGCGCGCGCGACCGAAGACGCCGAGCTGTTCGCGGTCGACAAGTCCACGTTCGACCGGCTGCTGGCGGGCGCGATCCAAACGCCTTCATTCAAGATCACGCTCCAGACGATGGCCGAGCTCCGCGACATGCCGGCGTTCTCCACACTCGGAACGGAAGAGCTGTCCGTGCTTCTTGCCCACGGGTCGTGGGTGACTGCGATCCCCGGCGAGGCGATGATCGAGCAGGGAGCCATCGGTGACGCCTTCTACGCGATCCGGTCTGGGCAAGTCGACGTCGTCCGCGACGGATCGGTCATCCGAACGTTGGGATCCGGGACGCACTTCGGCGAGATCGCGTTGCTACGGGACGTTCCCAGGACAGCGAGCGTCGTGGCGAAGACGCCGGTTCGGGCGTTCCGCTTGGACCGCGAGGGATTCGATCAGGTCGTGCGCGAGGCCTTCCAGCGCGGAGCCTTGAAGCCGCCGGCGGACAAGACGTGGCAGCATTGAGCGCGAGCTGAGGGGAGCGAGAGGATGGATTGTTGGCACTGCCGACGTACGGCCGTGGGTATCTGCCGGTTCTGCGGGCGAGGTGTCTGCGAGGATCACGCCAACACCGAACCCTTCATCCTCGAGCTCTTCCGAGGTGAAGGCCCCACGCGGGCCCTGGTGGTCGAGGACGCCCTGCGTTGCGGCGCGTGCACGCCTCGACCGGACCCCATCCCTCTCCCCGAGCTCGACGTGTGACGGATATCACATGCTGGCGTGACGCACGTCACCGCGTCGTCGGTGACGAACGGCACCCGCGGATGTTGTCGGCCGACACGTTCTCGCAGGTGGACGCACGCTCATGATTCCTGCATCGAGCAAACGCCCCCCGGGGCGGAAGGAGGAGAGGGTCATGGCTGAGAGGATCACGCCGAAGGCGCCCGAGAAGGCCGACTCGTCGGCCACGAAGACCGCGGCAGCGCGCGTCAGCAGGAAGAAGCTGGCCAGGAAGAAGCTGGCCAGGAAGAAGCTGGGCAGGTAGCAGGTTCTGCAAGGTCTCCCCGAAACCATCCCGAAGGGCCCGGATCACCGGGCCCTTCGGCATCCCTGGACCTAGCGCCGGCGACTGACGGCGGAACGGCGGATCCTCTGCTCGCGACGCCTGCCGCGGTGACGTACGCTACGCCGCGATGCCCAAACCCCTGGAGAACAGCGCGATCGCGACCGCGATGGTCGCGACCCCGCTCCTCGAAGGTGTCGCACCGGCGGCTGTGCAACGTCTCGCAGACCAAGGTCGCATGCGCGACTACCGGAAGGGGACGTACCTCTGCCACCAGGGCGACCCCGCCGATGAGATCCTCTTCCTCTTACGTGGTCGCGTGGAGATCGGGTCGGTCTCCGTGACCGGTAACCGCGTGCTCCACGCAACGGTCGATACACCGCAGTTCGTCGGCGAGCTCGGCGTGCTCGCTGAGATCGATCGTACGGCGAGCGTCCACACGCTCGAGGACTCGGCGGTCTGGGTCGCGAGTGCCGAGGATTTCCTGGCGTTCCTCGCCGAGGAGCCCACGGCAGCGCGAGGATTGATGCGCGCGCTCGCACGGCAGGTGGAGGCCAACGAAGCCTTCGTCGACGATCTGCTCTTCCTCGACCTCAAGGGCCGGGTCGCGAAGCGGCTCCTACAGCTCGGCACGCCCAGCCTGGAAGAGCTACCGGAGGACGGCGCGATGATCCCTGCAGTCACTCACGCCGATCTCGCGAGCCTCTGCGGCGGGAGCCGCGAGAACGTGACGCGGATCCTCTCCGACCTGCAACGTCGTGGGCTCGTGCTCCGAGAAGGTCACCGATACGTCCTGAAGAAGGTGGGGGCGCTGGCGAAGATCGCCGGACTCTGAGGCGGGCGATCGATCAGGAAGCCTCCGGATCCACCAGATCGGGTCTGTTGCGCCGTGTCTTCTCGAGAGCCGCCGCGCGTCGCCACCGTTCGATCTCCACGTGGTTCCCCGACAGGAGCACGTCCGGGACGGTCAGGCCCCTGAACTCGCGAGGTCGTGTGTAGTGTGGGTGATCTAGGATCCCTGCCTCACCGAAGGAGTCCCGTTCGTGGGACTCTTCTTTGCCGATCACGCCGGGAACCAGGCGCGTCACGGCTTCGAGCAGGACGAGCGCGGGAAGCTCTCCACCCGAGAGCACGTAGTCACCGATCGAGATCTCCTCCGCGGGCAAGCCCTCGACGACCCGCTCGTCGACCCCCTCGTAGCGCCCGCAGATGAGCACCAGCCACGGCTCCTCGGCGAGTTCGCGCACGAGCGCCTGATCCAACCGCCGGCCGGCGGGCGAGAGCAGTATCGTCCGACCTCGCTCCGGGCCAAGGGACTCGAAGGCTGCGAAGATCGGCTCGGCCTTCATCACCATCCCCGGGCCCCCACCGAACGGTTCGTCGTCCACCTGGCGGTGCGGGTCCGCCGTCCGTTCGCGGATGTCGTGCAGGCGGAGGTCTAGAAGGCCCGTCCTCACCGCGCGGCCGAGCAGGCTCTGCCGGAGCGGGCCCTGGAAGATCCCCGGGAAGATGGTGAAGATGTCGATCCGCACGCATGGAGGCTAGCGCGCCACGAGAACCCTCGAACAAGGGACCCCTCGCGGGGTCCCTTGGGTGCTTCGATCGGAAACTCAGCCGAGCCGGATCTCGATCGGCGCTGAGGTCGGTGTTGCCTTCCGGCGAGTTGCGACGACCGCCGCCATCAGACCGCTTCCTATCCTGCGAACGACCGGCTTGCGGCCGCGCTGCCGCGGACCGCTGACCGAACCGGCGACCCGATCCCGCTCCGCGGCGCTGATCCGGTCCTTGATCTGGTACTTGGCCATCTCTCCCGTCAGCATCTCCGACCACCTCCGTGGGTTCGATGTCTGGACGGTACGCCGACGGGGGCGCCGGGCCGACGATCGCCGACACGATCCGGTGGTGCCCTGCATCAACCCGAGGACGTGCCGGACGTCACGCGGAGGGTGTGCGTGGGTCGTCCGGCGCCGTGAGGCCGGGGATGTCTCGCACGAGCACCCGGCCGGCTCCCACGTCGACGTCGACGATCACCTCCCTGATCGCCGGCACCATCGTTTCTGCTCCCGATTCGTCCACCGCCACCCACAGGTCGTTCGCCCGGTTGGCGACGACGTCCGTGATGGTGCCGAGCGTTCGCCCGGATTCGGTCACCACGGCACACCCCTCTAACTGATGCGGCCAGAACTCGCCGTCGGCAAGCTCCGGGAGGGAGGATCGAGGGACGACGAGCGTGAGCCCGCGGAGCGCGTCGGCGGCGTTGCGATCCGCGACGCCCTCGAACGCCACGAGCAACCGTCCTCCATTGGGTCGGGATGCGCGGATGCGGACCTCGCGACCATCCTCGAAGAACATCGAGGAACCGGGCTCGAAGCGGTCGGGGTTATCGGAGAAGACGAGCACCATGACCTCGCCCTTCAGGCCATGAGCCTTGGTCACCTTGCCGACGACGACGGTCGGCTCGGACACCTCAGTCGGCGATGTCGACGTGGACCGAGACCCCCTGGCGGGTAGCGGCCGCACGAACCACGGAGCGGATCGCCTTCGCCGTGCGTCCCCCCCGACCGATCACCTTGCCCATGTCCTCGGGTGCGACTCGGACCGTGAGCAGGGTGCCGCGCTGATCGGAGGACTCCGTGACGGACACCGAGTCCGGATCGTCGACCAACTCACGAGCCAGGAACTCCACGAGCTCCCTCACGCCTCGGTCGTCTCCTCCTCGGCGGGAACATCGGCTGGCGCCTCGACAACCGGCTCCTCTGAGGGAGCGCCCGAGTCGGAGGCAGACCCTGCCCCACCGTCAGACGTGTCCCCCGCCAGTGGTGCCTCGGCCTCGGCCGACGCCTCGGGGGCAGAGTCTGCCGGAGGCTCGAGCGCGACCGGCGCTTCTGCCGGAGGCTCGGGCGCGACCGGCGCTTCTGCCGGAGGAGCCGGAGCCTCGGCTTCGGCCGCGGCCTTCGCCGCAGCCTTCTTCGACAGGCGCCCCGTCGCCGGCTTCTCGGTGCGCTTGCGCACCAGGTCGGCGGCGGAGGGACGCTCCTCGACGAACCGGTCCCAGATGCCGATCTTCACCATGAGGTTCCGCACCTGGCTGCTGGGCTGCGCGCCGACTCGGAGCCAATGTAAGGCGCGCTCCTCGTCGATCTCGATCAGTGAGGGGTCTTCGAGCGGATGGTACTTGCCGATGTTCTCGATGAAGCGGCCGTCTCGAGGAGCCCGCTGATCCGCCACCACGACGCGGTAGAAGGGCCGCTTCTTCGCGCCCATCCGCCGCAGTCTGATCCTCGTCGCCATATCCCGTTCCCTCTCTATCGCGTCTTGTTCTTGGGGGCGCCGGCCGGCATCCGCATCATGCCGGGCATCCGCTTGCCGCCCATCATCGTCCGCATCATCTTGCGAGCGCCCTCGAAGTCCTTGAGCAACCCGTTGACGTCGCTGGTCGTGGAACCCGAGCCGTTGGCGATCCGCAGGCGGCGGGACCCATGGATGATAGCGGGATTCCGCCGCTCCTCCGGGGTCATGGACAGGATGATGGCTTCGGCACGCCGCATCTCTCCGTCGTCCACCTGGTCCGCCAGCTCCTTCATAGTGTCCCGTCCCCCGGGGACGCCCGGGAGCATCTTCAGCAGATCCTGGATCGGACCGAGCTTCCGCATCTCGCGGAGCTGTGTCAGGAAGTCGTCCAGGGTGAACTGCCCCTTCAGCAGCTGTTCGGCCGACGCCCGCGCTGCGTCGGCGTCCATGGATCCCTGCGCCTTGTCGATCAACGTCAAGACGTCGCCCATCCCGAGGATGCGTCCGGCCATGCGGTCCGGATAGAACGGCTCGAGGTCGCCCGGCTTCTCGCCCGTCCCGACGAAATACACCGGCCTGCCCGTCACGGCGGTGATGGAGAGCGCCGCACCGCCCCGCGCGTCGCCGTCGAGCTTCGTGAGGATGAACCCGGTCGTATCGATCTCGCGCATGAACGCACGCGCCTGGACGACGGCGTCTTGACCGGTCATAGCGTCGCACGCCATCAGCACGTGGTGCGGCTTCGTCACGTCGCGGATACGCCGCGCCTGCTTCATCATGTCGGCGTCGACGTGCAGCCGGCCCGCCGTGTCGATGATCACCACGTCGGCCTGCTGACGCTCCGCATCCTTCAAGCCGGCCCTCGCCACCTTGACCGGATCGCGGCCCTCGGAGAAGACGGGGACCCCGATCTCGCGGCCGAGGGTCCGGAGCTGTTCGACGGCGGCAGGCCGCTCGAGGTCGGCCGCGACCAACAACGGCCGGCGACCCTTCCTCTTCAGCATCAGAGCCAGCTTCGCGCAGGCGGTGGTCTTCCCGGAGCCCTGGACACCCGCCATCATCACGACAGCCGGACGGGCCTGGGCGAGCGAGAACGGCCGATGCTCGCCCCCGAGCGTGACCGTGAGCTCCTCGTTCACGACCTTCACGATCTGCTGGCCGGGGGTGAGGCTCTTCATGATCTCCTCGGACAGCGCGCGTTCCCGCACGCGCGACAGAAGGTCGTCGACGACCTCGACGGAGACGTCGGCCTCGAGCAGAGCCATGCGCATCTCGCCCAGGGCGTTGTCCACCTGCTTCGGGTGGAGCTTGCCTCGTGAGCGGAGCTTCTTGAAGACGCCGTTCAGGCGGTCCGTTAGGGTGTCGAACATGAGTACGTAAGGCGGAGCGGTGGGCCGGGCGGTGCCGCTCGCGCCATCGATTCTAGCCGCCCTCTGGGATGAGACGCCGATGAGGCGAGATCTCGAGCAGGCACAACGATTGGAGCTTGGCCTCGTCAAGGTCCGATGGCTCCTCATCGCCTACGGCCTGGTGCAGACCATGGTCGAACGTGTCGACCCGAACGCCCCGTCGTACGCCTTCGGGCTGGGCCTGGTCCTCACGGTGGGGATGCTCCTCAGCAACCTCTTCTTCACGCAGTTCGTGAGACAGGCGAGGCGGCTCTCGGACGTCCGCTGGGTCGGCGCCGTGGCATTCCTCCTCGACACCGTCGTCATCCTGGAATGGGTCTGGGTCGCGGCCGCGAAGCCCTCCGACCCGGCTTGGGTGATGGCCTACCTGTTGCCGATCGAAGGCGCGATGCGCTACGGGATCCTCGGCGCGTTCGCTCCACTCCCGATCCTGCTCGTCTCGGAGATCGCCCGGGAGGTGTACCTGTCGCAGGAGTTCCCGAGCTATCACTTCGTTGGCCCGGCCGTCGCGTTCCGCGTGGGCATGGCCGCGATCATCGCATTGGTCGCGGGCGTGTTCGCGAACTCGCTCCGAAAGGAATCCGAGCACGCCACCGACCGCACCCTCGCGGCTGAGGAGGCTGCCCAACGTGCGGAGGACGCGGCTCGGCGCGAAGCCGAGGCGCGGCGTGACCTGTCGGCGTTCCACACGGCGATCCTCGCCGGCGTCGCTTCGGAGGATCCGGCCCAAGGCATCCAGGAGATCGCGGAGGCGGTCGGGCAAGAGATGGAGTGCGACGCGTTGGGCGTGCTCCTGCTCGAGACCAGCGAGGGAGGGTTGGAGGAGCTGGTGGCGGCGGGCGTCTTCGGTGATCCCGGTTACCGGCGCGGCACCCGCTTCATCGCGGGGACAGAGCCGTTCGCCTCGGGACAGGAGCTGGCACGGCCGAGCTTGCACCAGGACCCCGCGGAAGCGGTCGTGCCGCTTCGGGCCGGCGACGCGGTGATCGGCATCCTCCACGAGCGGCGGAACGAACCGGGATCCATCGACCGAGAGCGCCTGCTGCAGATCGGACGGCTCGCGGACCAGGTCTCGTTGGTCGTGCAGGCCGCGCGTCTGCGAGCCCGCCAGGAGGAGATGCTCGTACGGCTCAGGGAGCTCGACGAGCTCAAGTCCGACTTCGTCGCGATCACGAGCCACGAGCTTCGCACGCCCCTCACGGCCATCCGCGGGTTCGTGGACGCGCTGCGGCGGCGTCACGCGGAGCTCTCGGTCGACGAGGTGCAGGAGTACCTCATGATCGTCCAAGTCCAGACGGACCGATTGATCCGCTTGGTCGAGGACCTCTTGCTGATCTCGAGGATCGAGGCCGGCAAGCTCACGTTCATGCCTCACCCCGTGAAGACGGATGTCCTGTTGCTCGAGGCGTGTCAGGGTCTCGGAGAGCTGCGCACACGCGTGGAGACGATCGCGGAGCCGAGCGCGCCCGCTCAGCTCGTGGTGGACGGGCAACGGTTGATCCAGGTCCTCACGAACCTGTTGATGAACGCCATCAAGTTCTCGCCGCCGGCCACCATGGTCCAGCTGCGGGTGGATTCTCGCTCTGAGGGCACGGTCACGTTCGCCGTGCACGACCGTGGACCGGGGGTGTCGACAGAGGAGCGCGAGGCGATCTTCGATCGCTTCCATCAGACCGAATCGTCAGGGGCCCACTCGGAGGGCGCCGGCCTCGGCCTCTACATCGCGCGGCAGCTGACGGACGCGATGGGGGGTTGGGTCGCCCTCGAGTCGGAGCCGGGCGAGGGAGCCACGTTCACAGTGACTATCCCGACGGCCCGGAACCTCGAAGTACCCGCGCCACTGTCTGGAGCAGGGCGAGCGGGCTGAACGGCTTCGTGATGTAGCCGTCGGCGCCTTGCGACAGAGCCTTGCGCCGACCCTCTTCGCCCGTCGCCGTGACGACGACGACCAATACCCCGGACGTCGCCGGGTCGGCCTTCAGCGTTGCGAGCACATCGGTCCCCGACACCACCGGGATGTTGAGGTCCAGGAGCACCACGTCAGGGGCATGGCCCCGAACCATCGCGATCCCGGCCTCGCCGTCGGAAGCATCCTCCACCTGATGTCCGTCCTCCTCGAGGACCAGCCGCATGGCGTCCCGCATCGTCGGATGGTCCTCGACGATCAGGATGCTCGCCATCTCTAGCTCCTCAGCAACCCGTCGGCGAACGCCTCGGCACGGAACGGCCGGAGATCGTCCGCCCCCTCACCCACGCCGACGAACCGGATGGGCACGCCCAGCTCCTCGCGCACCCCGAGGACGACGCCGCCCCTGGCGGAGCCATCCATCTTCGTGAGGACCACCCCCGTCAGCTCGACCGAGTCGGTGAAGGCCCGCGCCTGCGAGATGCCGTTCTGGCCGGTCGTCGCGTCGAGCACCAACAACGTCTCGTCGACCTCGCCGCCGGCTCTCTCGATCACGCGCTTCACCTTGGCGAGCTCGTCCATCAGCGGCGCCTTGGTGTGAAGCCGCCCCGCGGTGTCCACGATCAACACATCCGACCCCCGCGCCGTCGCGGACGTCACCGCATCGAACGCCACCGCTCCGGGATCCGCGCCCCGTTGCTGCGAGACGATGTGCGCGCCGGCTCGCTGCGCCCAGATCTCAAGTTGCTCGCCCGCCGCGGCGCGGAACGTGTCGCTCGCGGCGAGACTCACCGTGTGTCCTTGCCCCGCAAGGTGTTTCGCGAGCTTGCCGATCGTGGTGGTCTTCCCCGATCCATTGACACCGACCACGAGGATCACCGCGAGCCGGTCCTTCGCGAGATGGAGCTCTTCGTCCGATCCGAGGACCGCGAGGACCTCTCGTCGCAGCACGCCCGCGGGGTCGGTACCCGGTTCGAATCCATCGCGCACGCGCTGCACGAGGTCCGCGGCGCCGCGAGGCCCCACGTCCGCCTTGATCAGCAGCTCCTCCAGCTCCTTCCACGTGACGTCGGACACGCCGTTGCCGAAGAGCGCACGGACGCGGGGGCCGAGCCCTCCTGCGGTGACCTCAACGGCAGGGGCGGTGGCCGAGCGGCTGGGATCGTCGTCGGGATCCACGCCTTCATCCGAGCGGAAGACCGCGCGCCGGTGACGGATGGCGACGAAACCGGCGACGACGCAAAGGAGCGCGAGAGAAACGAAGATCAGGGTCGTTAACACGGGCCCAGGCTAGTGGACCGGTTCGCTCTCCGGCATCTGAAGGGCATCGGGCTCTTCGTCCGCCGACGTCTGGGTCTCGACGACCGACGCCTCCGCGCGTTCGCGTTCGGCCTCGAGGCGGGCCCGCTCCTCGTGAGCGATGCGCGGCTCCTCCATCTGCTGGCAGACGACCTTGGTGGTGCCGTCCCTCGAGAGCGAGACGCCGTACATCATCGCGGCGATCTCCATGGTCCGCTTCTGGTGGGTCACGATCAGCACCTGCGACTCGTTCGCGAACCCGTCGATCAGACGGAGGAACCGATGCAGGTTCACGTCGTCGAGCGCCGGCTCGACCTCGTCCATCAGGTAGAAGGGACTCGGCCTCGCCGTGAATATCGCGAAGAGGAACGCCAACGCGGTGAGCGAACGCTCGCCGCCCGACAGCAGGGAGATGCGCTTCACGCGCTTGCGTCCCGGGCTGGCCTCGATCTCGATACCGCTCGTGAGCGGCTGGGAGGGGTCGGTCAGGACGAGTCGTCCGATGCCGCCGGGGAACAGCTCACCGATCAACCGCTCGAACTCACGGGCGACGTCCCGGTAGGCCGAGTCGAACGTCTCCGAGATCTCCTGGTCGACCTTCGCGACCACCTCGAGGAGGTCGCGCCGGGCCTTGCGGACGTCGTCGAGCTCACGCGCCATGAAGTCGTGGCGCTCCTGCACCGCCTCGAACTCGCCGGTGGCGAGCAGGTTGACCCGGCCGATCAAGCCCAGCCGACGCTGCACCAGCTCCGACTTCTTCTCGAGGGACTCGACCGAGTCGTCCTCGGACAGCTCCGTGAGAGCTTCATCCGGCTCCCGCCGGTGTCCTTCTCGCAGCAGGCGTTCGGCGTCGGCGATGCGGCGCTCGATATCGCCGCGGAGCCGGTCCTCGTCCTCATACGTCTCGCGGAGATGGTCCAGCTCGGTAGAAGCCTCGCGCCACGCCCGGTTGACCTCAGCCTCCGCTTGCGCCGCGGCGCGCTCGGCCTCCGCAGCCTGGTCGCGGGCAGTGGACGCAGACAGCGCGGCATCGTCGGCCCTCAGCATCGCCTGCTCCGACCGGGTCCGGTCGGCGTCGGCCGCT
>CAZDXK010000004.1:0-20468 GCA_964509215.1 uncultured Actinomycetes bacterium
GCGCCCGTGGGCGCGCGAACGCTTCGCCGAGCTGCTCCGCGACTTCCTCTCGACGTTGAGGATCGACGCGGATGCCATGCGGGAGCGCCTCGCCAGGCTCGACGCATCTGATCCGCAGGCGATGCAGGCGCTGATGGAATCCGAGGAAGGGCTCTTCGGGACGATGCTCGACGACGAGCAGCGGATCAAGCTCGGCAGGATCCAGGCCTTCATGGCGGCGGCCGAAGGCTACGGCGATCACGTGATGCACTCGCTCGGCCGGGAGCTCCTGCCGTCGTTCGTTCGGATCCAGGAAGCGATGCGCCGCTACCGCGAGGGCGAGGCGGGTGATCCGGTCTTCGAACGGCTCCTCGGGATCGAGATGAAGCGCGAGCAGTACGTACAGGGCGCCGCCTTCTGCGACACCGTCGTCGAGCTGACCGACGAAGCCACGCTCGCCGCGATGTGGGAGTCGGTGGAGGCGATGCCGTCGCTCCCTGAGATCGAGGAGCCACGTCTGTGGCTCGCCCGCAGCGCCTGAGCGACCCGTCCTGAGCTCGAGCGCCGCTCGGTGACCCTGGCCCGAGCGGCGCCTTGGAATAGCCGGCACCAGGGCACCGTTCGGATAGCCATGTTGGTCACGTTCCAGGGGGGCGACGAAGGACCTTGGCGCATCGAGCGGATCGAGCCGGTTCGGGGCGAAGGGCTCGCACCGGCTCGTCGTCTCCGGGTGACTGAGGGAACCGAGCCGCCCGCCGGCGGCCTGTGGTCGCTCCGAGGTGCCACCAGCAACGAGCGCTACGTCAACGCGGCCGAACGGGTCGAGCTCCTTCAGCGCTCTCCAAGCTTGGGGCGAAGAGGCGCCTCGATGGCCGCCCTGATCCCCATCCGGAAGTCACAAGCGTGGTGGGACTTGCCGCAAGACGAACGCCGAGCCGTCTTCGAGCAGCGCTCGCATCACATCGCGACCGGACTGAAATACCTCCCTGCGATCGCACGCCGGCTCCACCATGGCAGGGACCTCGACGAGCCATTCGACTTCCTCACCTGGTTCGAGTTCGCGCCTTCGGACTCCTCGGGCTTCGGGGAGCTCGTGGCGATGCTTCGCGAGACGCAGGAGTGGTCCTACGTCGAGCGCGAGGTGGACCTGCGACTCACACTCGACGGATAGCCCGTGCGTGCGATCCCGGGCGGCCAACGCCGTGCAGACCTGACCGCAGCGCCTGAGCGACGCTTCGGGTCGTATATCCTTTGCCGCGCATGAGCAACATCGGAGAGCTGGTCGCCGCCGCCGTCGTGGACACACGCGTCTGGGATGCGTACGGCGAGAACGCCAGTGACGGCGTCTACCTGGTGGGCCAGCCGGGGCCCGCGCTCCCGTTCGTGCTGTTCCGGGCGTGGAAGGTGCCGACCGGATTCGTGAGCGAGGAGATCCGCCTGATCGGACCGTCCGGCCGCACGATCTTCCGCTGGGGCCCCGAGCCTCGGCGCATGGCCGGCTCCATGGATCTCACCACGGAGGTGGACACGGTCGAGGACGCCGTGTTCGACGAGACCGGGCAGTTCGTCGCCTCGTTCATGCTGAACGGCGAGATCGTCGGTGAGATAGAGGTGCCGGTCTACGTGCAGGCCGCGCCGACCAAGCTGCCCAAGGAGACCGAGGACGGTCTGAAGAAGTCCGACGTGATCTGGATCGGCACCGAGTCGCCGAACGGCCGGCGGCGGACCGTGCCGGCGTGGTTCGCCTACAAGAACGGCAAGATCTACGTCCTGTCGCAGAAGGAGCCCGGCCCCGACGAGCAGACGATCCCCGGGGTGCCCGACGCCCACCAGTTGGTGGTCATCACTCGGCGGAAGCTTCGTGATACCGGGCTCGAAGAGTTCTATGCCGCGCAGCGCCAGCTGGAAGGCGCGGATTGGGAAGAAGCCGCGAAGCTCCTGGTGGACAAGCGGAAGAGTCGCGCCGGGGCGCCCGCGGAGTCGCTGACCCGGTGGCGGAAGACCGTCGACATCGTCGAGCTCACGCCCGACGTCGCGGTGTAGCGAGCCTCAGCGATTGACCGGCCGGCCGATGGCCGCGGCGACCGCCTCCAGCTCGTGGCCCAGCAGGACCATCTCGTCGGGCGTGAGCGCTTGCGGCCCGTCGCAGAGCGCCTGATCCGGATCGGGGTGCACGTCGATCATCACCCCGTCGGCTCCGGCCGCTACCGACGCGAGCGCCATCGGCGCGACCAGGTCGTGCTTGCCGACCGCGTGGGACGGATCGACGATCACCGGCAGGTGCGTCTCGCGTTGTGCCACCGCCATCCCGGCCAGGTCGAGCGTGTTGCGGGTCGAGGGCTCGAACGTACGGATGCCGCGTTCGCACAGGATGATCTCGGAGTTCCCGCGCTGCGCGACGTACTCGGCGGCCTGCAGCCACTCTTCGATCGTCATGGCCAGGCCGCGCTTCAACATGACCGGCTTGTGCGTCTGACCGACCTCCTTCAGGAGCTCGAAGTTCTGCGCGTTGCGCGTGCCCACGCGGATGCAATCCGCGACCTCGGCGACGTGTTCCACCTGCGAGACGTCGACGACCTCCACGATGATCGGCAGGCCGGTGTCGCGGCGGCACTCCCCGAGGATCTCCAATCCGCGCTCGCCGAGCCCCTGGAAGGAGTACGGCGAGGTCCGGGGCTTGTAGATGTCGCCGCGCAGGATCGTGGCGCCGGCGCTCTTCGCGGCTCGCGTCGCCGCGAACGCCTGCTCTTCGGATTCCACCGCGCACGGACCCGCGATGATGGTGAAAGAGTCGCGGCCGACCGGTGTGGTTCCGACCTTCACGGTCGTCGCCTCGGGATGCAGGTCGCGCGCGACCATCTTGTAGGGCTTGCCGACCTGGATCACGTGGTCGACGCCCGGCATCTGCTTGAAGGGGATCGTCTGGAAGCGCCCGGTGTCCCCGACCAACCCGATGATCGTGTGGACCGTTCCTCGCGAAACGAACGCTTCGCCACCAGCGGCGCGCACCTTCTCGGCGACGGCCTCGATGTCCGCGTCGGTAGCGTCTTGCTTCATCACGACGACCATGTCGTCCTCCGTTCCCTAGGACCGCGAGCCACCCAGGGATGAGAAAACCCCGGGTCCGGCCCGGGGTCGCTGTCCTTCCGTCTCGACAGGCGACTACGCCGGGCCGCGCCCGTCGCAGGTAAACCAGCCGTAGAAGAAGTCCTGCATGTGGCGGTCATCCTGCCACCTTGGAGTCGAGAGTGACAAGCCTGGACTCCGTTAGGATGCGGCGATGCCGCTCACCGTCGTGGACCATCCCCTTGCCTCCGACCTCCTGACGCGGCTTCGCGACAAGCGGACCGGGCCGGCGGAGTTCCGGTCGCTCACCCGGCGACTGGGCGCGATCCTGGTGGTCGAAGCCACTCGGGACCTCCCCGTCGTGCCCGTCGAGCTCCAGACGCCGCTGGAGCCGTTCACGGGGTCGGCGCTCGGCGTCGACCTGGTGGCGATCCCCGTGTTGCGGGCCGGCCTCGGCCTGCTCGATGCCGTCACCGACCTGTATCCCGACACGATGGTCGGGTATCTAGGCATGGAGCGGGACGAGGAGACGCACGAGCCGCGCGACTACTACGCGAAGCTCCCGCCCCTGGGCGGACGGCATGCGCTGTTGCTCGATCCCATGCTCGCCACGGGCGGCTCCGGCTCGGCCGCGGCCGCGTACGTGAAAGGAGCTAAGCCGCGCGGGCTCACGTTCGTCTGTGTGGTGGCGGCGCCGGAGGGTGTCGCACGCATGGAAGCCGACCACCCGGAAGTCTCGATCGTGGCCGGCGCCCTCGACCGACAGCTCAACACGAACGCTTACATCCTGCCCGGCCTGGGCGACTTCGGGGACCGTCTCTACGGAACCGAGTAGCGCGCGCTAGTCCGTCACGGACTAGCTGCCACCGGCGCCTTCGTAGGCGCGCCCCGCCGCTGCGGGCGGCCGAACCTTCCCTACGAACCCGGCCAGCACCACGATCGTCACGACGAACGGGATCATCCGGATGAATTCCCCGGGCAACGCCGAGATCACCGGAGCATCGGAGAGGCGCAGAGGGATGGCCTGCGCGAAGCCGAAGAGCCACGCTGCGAGCATCAGCCGGACCGGGTTCCAGTTCGACAAGATGAGCGCGGCCAAAGCGATGAACCCCAGCCCGAGCGTCTGTCCCTCGCGCCAGTTGTTCACGACCTCGATCGACAGGAAGGCCCCGGAGAGACCGGCGAACGCCCCGGACAGCAGCACGCCCTGGTAGCGAAGTGAGCGCACCCTGACGCCGAGTGAGGCTGTCGCCTCGGGGTTCTCGCCCGCGGAACGGAGCCGCAGGCCCCAGCGGGTCCGATACAGAGCGAACCGCACGGGGATCAAGACGAGGAACGCAACGAAGATCACCGGCGAGAGGTTGCTGAAGGCTCTCCCTAGGCCGGCGGGCAGGTCGCTCAGCAGCGGGATGTCGATCGAGCTGAGGTGCGGTTGACCGGGGTCGGACTGGGTCGCCTGCCCGAAGAACACCGTGGATAGGAACCGCGCGAGCCCGATCGCGACGAGGTTGATCACCACGCCGGAGACGATCTGATCCACTCGGAACGTCACGGTCACCACGGCGTGGACCAGAGAGAACAGCATCCCCGCGACGAGGCCGACCAACAACCCCATGATGGGTCCCCATGGGATCGGGAACCCCAGCTCCGTCGTGAAGTAGTACGCACCCCATGAGCCGGTGACCGTACCGACGATCATCAGGCCCTCGAGCCCGATGTTGACGATGCCCGAGCGCTCGCTGAACAACCCACCGAGGCCCGTCAAGTAGATGATCGTGAAGTAGGTGAACGAGATCTGGATCGCGGCCGCGAGGTCACCGAACATCGCCGACCTCCTCCTGCCCTCCGGCGGCAGACGAGGCAACCAACCGCCCCTCCGCGACACCTTCCCGCTGCAACTGCCGCGCCTGAAGACGCCGCCGGGAGAGCTCATAGGTGACCACGACGGACAGGATCAGGATGCCCTGGAAGATGATGATGAACTCGCGCGGCATATCGGTTTCGAGCTGCAGGGCGAGCTCACCCCGCGCGAGCATCCCCCAGAGGAACGCGGCTACCACGATCCCGATCGGGTTCGTTCGAGCCAGGAACGCCACGGCGATCCCGGTGAACCCGAGCAGGGCCTCGTAGCTCTGGGCCAGATTGCCGTCGTCCGCGAGGATCTGCTGCATCCCGACCAGCCCCGCCAGGGCCCCGGAGATGACGAAGACTTTGATCTGGACACCGCCGATCGAGATACCGGCGGCCCGCGCCGACCCGGCAGACGCGCCCACCGCCCGCGCCTCGTAGCCCAGGCGCGTCCGACGCAGCCAGAACCACACGAGCCCCGCCACGACGAGCGCTACCGGCAGGAGCCACGACAGGTGTGGGCCGGGGCCGAAGCCGAAGACGTGCCCGAGGTCGGGAACGAGCGCATTGCCTGGGAACGGGGCGGTCTGGACGTCGAGGTTCTGCCCAGGCGGCTTGTACTTGAGGGGGTGTCGAAGTGCCCAACCGACGAACAGGGCCGCCGTCCCATTCAACATGATCGTGGTGACGACTTCGTGAGCGCCGGTCTTGACCTTCAGCAGGGCCGGGATGGCCGCCCAGACGACACCGCCGATCATGCCGAAGACGATCGTAGCCCACATCAGCGTCGGGCCTGGCAGGAAGTCGAGGTTGATCGCCGCCCACGCGGCGAACACCATCCCGACGAGGTACTGCCCCTCCACACCGATGTTGAACATCCCTGCCTTGAAGCACACGGAAACGGCAAGGGCCGAAAAGATCAGGGGTGTTGCGAGGGCGAGGACGTAGGCGAGTCCATCGGTCTCGGAGAAGGTGTACTGCAGGATCGCCGAGTAGACGTTTCCCGGACCCTCGCCGTAAAGCAGGATGATCGCCGAGCCCGTAAGCAGAGCGATCATCACGGCCAGCAGGATCGCGATCGACTGTCCGACGAGGCGCTCCAGCCAAGCGGGACGCGATTCACCCTTCGGCATCTCACCCGCAGGAGCCGTGACGCTCGCCATCAGCCGCTCTGCACCATCGTCTCGCCGAGCATGGCCCGTCCGAGCTCCTCGGGGGGCGCGTCGGGTGAGAACTCGCCGGTGATCTTCCCCTCGTAGAGGGTCAAGATGCGGTCGGACAACGCGTAGATCTCGTCCAGCTCAGCGGAGATGAGCAGTACGGCCCGGCCCGCCGCCTTCTGATCGAGGATCTGCCGCCACACGAACTCGATCGCGCCGACGTCCAAACCGCGCGTCGGCTGGGCCGCCACCAACAGCTTGGGGTCGGGATCCAGCTCGCGGGCCAGGATCAGCTTCTGCTGGTTGCCTCCGGAGAGTGTCGACGCGGACGCGTCGATGCTGCGGGTCCGGACGTCGAAGAGCTTCACCAACCGTTCGGCGAGCTCCTTGATCCCGCGGAGGGCGAGCACCCCCCACCGGTTCGAGAACGGTCGATCGTCCTGGCGTCCGAGGACCGCGTTCTCCCACACGCTCATATCGAGGACCAGGCCCTGCTCGTGCCGGTCTTCCGGGATGTACCCAACGCCCGCGTTGCGGATCTGCCGGACCGAGCGGTCGGTGATGTCGTCGCCGTCAAGGATCACCCGCCCCGCCGACGGTTGGCGTAGGCCCATCACGACCTCGGCCAGCTCCCGCTGCCCGTTGCCCTCGACGCCGGCGACGCCCAGGATCTCGCCGGCGCGGACGTCGAGCGAGACGCCGTTGAGCTTGCCCTCCCCCTCCAGCGCTTCGAGGTGAAGGATCGGTTCCCCGATCTGGACCTGCGGCTTCTCCAGGCGGAACAGGACCGGGCGACCGACCATCATCTCGGCGAGCTTGGACTTCGAGGTGTCGGCCGGCCGGGTCTCGCCGACCACCCGTCCCCGCCGGAGCACCGTGATCCGATCGGCGATCTCGAGCACCTCGTCGAGCTTGTGGCTGATGAAGACGATCGATTTCCCGTCATCCCTGAGCCGGCGCAGGTTGGCGAAGAGATCGACCGCCTCGGTGGGAGTGAGCACGGCGGTCGGCTCGTCCAAGATCAATATCGACACACCTCGGTACAGGGCCTTCAGGATCTCGACCCGCTGCTCCTCGCCGACGGACAGATCCTCCACCCTCGCTTTCGGGTCGACCTGGAACCCATAGCTCTGCGCGATCTCGCCGACGCGGCGCTCTGAGGCTTCGCGATCGAGGATCGCGCCACCCTCATCCCCCAAGATGACGTTCTCCGTCACGGTGAACGGGTCCACGAGGATGAAATGCTGGTGGACCATGCCGATCCCGAGGGCGATCGCGTCGCGGGGGGATCCGATCTTGACCTCTTGCCCTCGCAGGAGGATCCGGCCCGAATCGAGCGGATACATCCCGTAGAGCACCCGCATGAGCGTTGACTTCCCGGCTCCGTTCTCGCCGATCAGCGCGTGGATCTCGCCCTCCCTGAGGTCGAGGTCCACTCGGTCGTTCGCGAGCACGCCGGGGAAGCGCTTTGTGACCTGCTCGAGAACGACGAGAGGCGGGGCGCCGTCGCGCCCCGCCACATCGTTCGTCATCTCGATATCTCGGATCTGCTCAAACGCCCTCCGGCACCTCAGGAACAGTGATCGTGCCGTCCAGGATGAGCGCCTTGATCTCGTCGACTTGGGCGATGATGTCGTCGGTCATCAACTCGGTGTTCGACTTGGAGTAGTCGACACCCTCCTCCGCGAGGCCGAACACCTGGGAGCCCGAGACGAAGTTTCCCTCAAGAGTGCCCTTGATCGCGTTGTACACGGCGACGTCCACGCGCTTCAGCATCGACGTGAGGATCAACGGCTGCTGCTCCGCCGAGGCCGTGAGGTACTGATCGGAGTCCACGCCGATCGCGAGCTTGTTCTCCCTGACCGCTGCGTTGAAGAGTCCGGCACCCGATGCCCCGGCTGCGTGGTAGATCAGCTCGGCACCGTTCTGGTACATCTTCGTCGACAGCGCCTCACCCTTCACGGCGTCGTTGAAACCGATCGCCGGGTCGGGGTCGATGTACTCGACCAGGACCTGGATGTCCGGGTTGATGTACTGAGCACCCGCTACATACCCCGCCTCGAACTTCTGGATCAGCGGTGCGTCGGTCTGACCACCGAGGAACCCGATCGTGGCGCAGTCGCAAGCGATCGCCGCCGCCGCTCCCACCAGGAACGAACCCTCGTGTTCCTTGAACGCGAGGTCGGCGATGTTCGGTGGGATGGGCTCGACATCTTCCGTGTCGGGGTCGTCGAACAGGAACGACGTGAAGCCGTCCGTCACGGCGAAGTCCACGTCGGGGAAGTCGGCGATCGTCCCGAGGATCTCCGTGGAGAACAGGAACCCGTTCGCGACCACGATGTTGAATCCGGCCTCGGCGAGCCCCGCGACGTTCTCCCCGCGGTTCGATCCGGTGGCGTTCGCCTCAACCC
This sequence comes from uncultured Actinomycetes bacterium, assembly GCA_964509215.1. Taxonomy (GTDB): domain Bacteria; phylum Actinomycetota; class UBA4738; order UBA4738; family HRBIN12; genus JBBQVZ01. The sequence continues at coordinate 8,465 of CAZDXK010000004.1, forward strand.
GCTCGACGTTGTCCGCACACACGAGACCGTCGTCGATCGCCGTCTGCACGCCTGCGTTCGCAGCGTCGTTGAAGCTCTTGTCCCCCAGGCCTCCGACATCGAGCGCCAAGCCGACCTTGAAGTCAGCGGGACACTCCGCGCCGGTCGTGCCGGTGGCGCCCGTGTCACCGGTCGCGCCGGCGTTTTCGTCGTTGTTGCTGCATGCCGCCGCCACGAGCCCCATCAGGACCAACGGCGCGACGAACCGCAGAAAACGATCGCGCATGTACTTCCCTCCCCTTCCCTACACCTGCCGGACCGGATGAGCCGGTCCCGGCGCACCGGATTGTGCGTTCGCCCGTCGGAACCGTCAAACGCCACTTCCGTGGGAGACTACGCATCCGGGGGGGTCCGCGGATGGATGAGCACGAAGCGCTGGTCGAGCGCCTCCGAGACCGTCTGCAGGGCAGCGAGTTCTACCGCTGGGCGGGCGTGGAGTTGATCGACGCGTCCCCGGGCCGGGTGGAGATCGCGTTCGAGGCCGGCCCTCAGCACCTCAACCTGCAGGGCCTGGTACACGGTGGGATCATCGCCACGCTCGCGGACACGGCGATGGGGTTGGCCGTCCGCACCGTCCTGCAGCCGGGTCGGCGTCACGTGACGGTGCAGCTCGGAGTCGAGTTCCTCTCGCCGGGACGCTCCGGAAGGATCGTGGCGCATGGACGATCGGTGAAGGTCGGGAGCCAGCTCGGGTTCGCAGAAGCCGACGTCACCGACCCAAACGGACGACTGCTCGCCAAGGCTCATTCGACGCTCTCGGTGACTTCCGAGAAGAAGCGCTAGTCAGTACTCGACGTCGATCGCGGCCATCGCGGCCGGCAGGAGCGCGAGCACGTCCTGCAAGCCGAGGAGCATGCCCATGTTGCCGGCGATCTTGACCTTGCCGGTCATGAACGCCGTAACTGGAGACAGCTCGCTCTTGGCGAGGGCGACCGCCGTGTCATAGGTCTCGGTGATCGTTGCGTCGGCGCTGTCCGCGTCGCCGATCCCCATGTCGATGGCGCCGTCGGCCAGGCTGATCCAGTAGTGGGTCTCGCCGTCGCCGCTCCCGATCACCTGCTGGAGAGTGGCGGTCTTCCCGGCCGCGGCTTCCTTGAAGCCCTCGTTCGAGTTCAGCTCGGCTTTCAATGCCTGCGCCCACTCGTCGGAGAGGAACTTCACGGCCACGGATCGCTCCTTCGCATCGGGGTCGGGCGCTTCACTGGATCCCGCCGAGTATAGCCAGGGCCTCCCTAATCCTCCTCGAACAGCTGCGGGTCCGTGAGATGCGCGATGTCGTTCAGGAAGCGCACCGTCCGCCCCTCGCCGTCGACCACGACGCTGTTGATGGAGGTGTTCTCCGGCAGGAAGAACATCGCGTTCGGCAGGCCGAGCACCTCGCCGCAGTACGCGTTGATCACGCCGCCGTGCGCCACGACGACGACGTCCCCAACCGGGTGCTTCACCAGGATCGAGTCGAGCGCGGTCACGATGCGGGCCCGGAAGTCTCGTTCGCTCTCCCCGCCCGGGGCGCGGCTCCAGATGGCCTGCTGGTTGCGGATGCGGTGAACGAGATCCGGGTCGCTCGCCACGATCTCCTCGAACGGCTGCCCCTCCCAGCCGCCGATATGGGCCTCGATGAGCTCCTCGTCGAAGACGACGTCGATCCCCGCGGCGTCGGCGTAAGGCGCGACGGTCTCGCGTGTCCGGCGGAGCGGCGAGCAATAGACGGCCACGGGATCCAACTCCATCACTCGCAACCGGGCCGCGAGCAACTCGGCCTGTCGCCGCCCCTCATCGGACAGCGGGGGATCGAACTGGTCGCCGCGAGGCGTCGCGGACATCTCGGCGGAGTCGAAGTCGGACCGGCCGTGCCGGATCAGGTAGAGGACGCGGCTCATCCCGACGGCGCTCCGCCGGGACGCGGATGGCGCTGTCGCCACTCGTCCGCGAAGGCCTCGACGTCCTCGCGGAGCCAGATGCGGCCGGACGCGAGCGACGTGAGCGGCTCCGGGAACTGCCCGCGGTCGAGGTACGTCACCACGCGGCGCTTGTCCCAGCCCATGATCTCGGCGGCCTCCGCCACGCCGACGATCTGGGGAACCAGCTCGATGGTCAGCGTCACGTCGTCGCCCGTGACCTTGCGCAGCTCCTCGACGCAACGCGCCCGGCTGGTGCCGGTCACCTCGATGAACGCCGGCGCGTCCAGGATGTGGGCGTACCAGCGACCTCCCGTCTCCCACACGCGAGCACGCACGTGATCGGCCATCGAACGCGGATGATAGGCGTTCCGTATGACGCCGTCCGCGTCGGGTGGTCGAGGCGCCTACCAGCCGCAGCAGGGGAGGATGTAGTGGCAGGCGGGGCAGCGGTAGTGGGCGTGCTCGGGCTCCATCGGCGTTCCGCACAGGTCGCAGGGCAGGCGCTTCGACTCGCTCACCGGGATGCAGACGGATGCATCCGTCCCGAGGTTCGGCGCAGCCTCCACCGTGGCATCGTAGCTCGCGGGCCGGATCACATCTCCCGCTGGGGCGCCCGATATCGGCCGAGGCGTTTGAGCTCTCCCCGCCAGCACTCCGTGTGCCAGTGGCGGCGGGCATCCGCATCGCCTTCGGGCACCACGACCAGATGCCAGATCCCCTCGCGAACGAGGTGATCGCAGCCGGGACAGCGGTACTCCTTCTGGCCGCCGACGTGCCGGACGTCGAAGCCGGGCACCTGCGCCCAGAGCGGCGCGTCCGCGCGCGCGGGCGGTGCCTCGGGCGCCTGGAAGAACTCCGGGTTCCGTCGGTTCTTGCGCGGCATCAGCTCGTCCGTTCCCGGATCGAGGCCGCCACCGGTTGCGCCAGCGCCGCGGCGACCTCGCGCGCGTCGCGCTTCGCACCCTTGACGTTGAACGAATGGTCGCCGCCCTCGATCGAGATCAACGTCGCGCGGTCGCCCAACTTCGCGATCACGCCGGCAAGTAGCTCCGGCGTTGCGAACGCATCGCGCGTTCCTTCCACGAACACCATCGGTACGTCGATCCGATACAGGTGCTCGTCGCGGATCCTCTCGGGCTTGCCCGGCGGGTGCAGCGGATAGCCCAGGAACACGAGGCCGGCCGCGAGCATGCCGTCGGCGACCGCCATCGAGGCGATGCGCCCGCCGAGCGATTTCCCGCCCGCCCACACCGGCTCGCCCTTCGCGCGACCGCTCGCCGTGGCGAACGCCGCGCGCCACGCCTCCTGGAGGAACGGTGCTGGGTCCGGCGCGCGGCGGCCGTTCTCGATGTACGGGAAGTTGAACCGCAGCGTGGCGATCCCCTCGTCGTTCATCGCGCGGGTGAAACCCACCATGAAGGGGTGGTCCATGCCCGAGCCCGCGCCGTGCGCGACCACCAGCGTCGCCGGAGGATCCGCGGGCCTCGCGTACGTGCCCGAGACGCGAACGCGCCCCTCCTCGATCGTCAGCCGTTCCTCAGGCGCTGCCACGCGTGCCATCATGCCACCGTGAGCGGCAACTTCTACCTGGGCACGTCGGGGTTCGCGTACGACGGCTGGAAGCACGACGTCTTCTACCCGGAAGGCCTCAAGAACCGCGAGATGCTCGCGTACTACTCCTCGCAGCTGTCATCGGTCGAGATCAACTACACCTTCCGTCGGTTCCCGACCGAGAAGTCACTGCAGACGTGGCGCGACGAAGCGCAACCGAGTTTCGTGTTCACATTGAAGGCCAATCAGCGGATCACGCACTTCAAGCGCTTGAAGGACGCCGACGACGACGTTCGCGATTTCCTGGAGCGCGCGAAGGTACTCGGAGACAAGCTGGGTTGCGTGCTGTTCCAGTGCCCGCCGTCGCTGAAGTACGACCGCGGCCTGATCGAGGCGTTCGTGGGATACCTGCCGCCCGGTCCGCCGCGGTTCGCGATGGAGTTCCGGCATCCGTCATGGAGGGAGGCGAAGGAGCTCCTGCTGTCGCAGGGAGTTGCCTGGTGCGTCGCTGAGACGGACGAACAGGACCCCGGACCCGAGGACCTGTCGTGGGAGCCGGCCGGGTACCTCCGACTGCGCAAGACCGAGTACACCGACGAGGAGTTGAAGGAGTGGGCCGGCCGCATCGGCCCCGCCCTCGCGGCGGGCAGTGATGTCTTCTGCTACTTCAAGCACGAAGACGAAGGCGCCAGCCCGAAGATGGCCAAACGGCTGCTCAGGGCTCTGGAGGGGAGGTAAGGCCCCTCGCCGAGCAGAACCGCTCTCCTCGCACGCGGCAGGGTTACGACAGGTGGTCCGCGTCCACTATCGAATACGCGGCCGTGATCCTTTCACGAAGACGAGCCGAGCCTGCCCTTCACGCCTCGTTGAGCTCAGCTTGCCGAAGATCGCCTGCGCCGCCTCGAGTGCGATGCGATCGGCCTCCTGTTTGCTCCTTGCGTCGATGCCAAGGACACAGTCGTAGGCGTAGAGGTTCTCCTGCTCTGTCTGATCCTTACGCCTGGGCATGCACGTGCCTCCTCGTTTCGGAGGGGCTACCGTCACAGGGCGCCCAGCCTGGACGCATCCACCCTTTGGCCAAAGATCCGATGCAGGCCTCGCTCGTGCGTCGTCGCGGCCATCCCACCGACCTTAGGGACCGCTGCCCTCCGGAGACGTCTACTCATCGGATGGTCACTAGTGCTCCGGCAGGGATGCGCCCGGTAACGGTCGTGCCTGTGCCTGGCTCGGAGCGGACCTCGAGGATCCCGCCCAAGGCCTCCACACGGTCGGCCATACCTTGCAGGCCGCTCCCCGGGGGCTTGGCCGCGGGGTCGAACCCCTTTCCGTCGTCGATCACGGCGAAGGTCAGCTGGCCATCCTCCGCCGAGAGGCTCACCAGGGCAGAGGCGGCGTCCGCGTACTTGACGACGTTCTGGAGCGCCTCCAGGCAGCAGAAGTACACGGCGGCTTCGACCTCCTGCGGATACCGGCCCAGCCCGTCGGCTTCGACCGTTACCGGCATGGGGACCTTTCGCGCTTGCGCCTCCATGGCGGCCGGCAGCCCTTTGTCGGCGAGCAGCGGCGGGTAGATCCCTCTCGCGAGGTCCCTGAGATTGTCCAGAGCCTCCGCGGTCTCCGCCTGCAGGTCGGCAAGTATCTCGGCGGCCTTGTCGGGATCCTTGTGCACCAGGCCTTCGGCGAGCCGCTGCTTCACGGCCAATGCCACCAGCTGCTGCTGAGCCCCGTCGTGAAGATCGCGCTCCAGACGCCGTCGCTCCTCGTCCTGCGCGGCCACGAGCCGCTGACGAGAAGCTCGGAGATCCACGAGCCGGGCCTGGAGCTCGGCGGTGAGGCGGACGTTTCGAAGCATCAGCCCGGCCTGAGACGCGAGATCGGACAGGAGCTTCTCCTCCGCCGGCGTGACCGGCTCGCTCGGCGACTTGGTCAGTGTGAGCGCACCGAGGAGCTCGGCCTGATGGCGCACGGGGAACGCCCGATCGGCCTCGGGAAACTCGGGGATCTCGCCGCCCGGGAGAGGCAGCGGTGTCTTCTCGGGCTCCGCCCCATGAGGCCAGGAGGCGGCGAGCTGAAGATCCTTCCCAACCCGCAGCCACACCTCGGTGCGCGTTGCCCCGGTTCCTTCTCCGAGGATCCGCGCCATCCGCGGCAAGACGTCCTCGGTGGAGTAAGAACCGGCCATCCGCTCGGAGAACTCGGAGAGGACCTCATACGGTGTGGCTCGCTTCCCGTAGACGACGCGGTCCGCCAAACGTCGCGCGCGCTCCCGCAGGGGCTGGAACGCCAGCGCGATGACCGCGGTTGCCGCGATGGAGAGCACAACGTTCGGTTCCCCTGCCGTGCCTATCGCCGCGCCGATCCCCACCACGATCGCGAGATACACGGCGGTGACGAAGGCCGCGAGCACAGCGACCACCACCGTCTTGTTGATGACGACGTCGATGTCGTACAGCCGGTACTTGAGCATGGCGATGCCGACCGCGACCGGGACCATCGAGAGCGCGACCCCTGGAAGGACGGCCTCGGCCCCGCCGACATCGAACAGCGGGCTGCTCGCGATGAAGGCCACGACGACGGACGCGCCGGCGAAGGCGAACCACTTGAGCTGCGCGCGTTCGTCACCCGTTGCGCGTCGGAATCGGATGATGAGGGAGGCCGCCGAGGCGATCCCGAGCAGGAACATGAGAAGGATCCCGCCGATCTGGATGTTGAACGCGACTTCGAAGGAGGCGGGTGATCCGGCTGGGGCGTCCTCGCCGATGTTCGCGAGCATCGGGCCCCTGATGGGCCAACCAGTGACAGCCACGGGGATGACCGTTATCAGCAAGGCCACGGCTGCGAGCCACGCGACGGGCCTCCACCGCCGAGACGGCAGCCGTCCATCGGGGAAGAGCAGCAGCAGGTACGTGAACACGAGGATGATGCCGGGAGGCCAGATCCAGGTCCCCAGCCAAGCCATCAAGTCTCCCCCCGGGAGCGACCCGGGCTCGGTGATCAGCGCGTATATGGCGTACTCACCCGAGAGGCCGCCGAGAGCGAAGCAGAGGCCGACGCCGCAGAGGATCCACCCGATCGGGTTGTCCCGGCGACGCGAGGCGATCATGGCCCCGACGACGGAGAACGCCAGGATCGCCGGTATGAACAGGATGGCGAAGACGTCCAACGAGGAGGCGACGACGTCGACCGCCAGACTTCCGGCGACCGCCGCCGCAGCCACCAGGCACATCGACCACGCCAGCCAGGTTGCCGTCCGAGATCCCATGAGGACTCCCTTTCGCGTTCGATTCTGAGCGCCCATCAGAGCAGGGGGAGGAGTGTCACCCCTACAACCTGGTGAGGCTGCCCAGCCTGCGGCATGGTGCTGGCACGATGACTTTCTCGCCCGTCAGGAGCACAGATCCCTCGTCTGGGCCGCGTGCCATTCGAGGCCTATGGCCTCGAACCGCTCGATCGCCTGGCGGATCAGCCCCTCGTCTCGGCGCGCGAACCCGAGAGCACGGAGGGCGAACGGCTCAAGGTAGGTTCGGGGTTTCACGAGCCCTGGTGCCTCTTCCTCGATCTCCGCGCGTCGGTCGAGGGCGACGAGCGCGTTGAGGCGCGCGACCAGGCCACGAACGTCCCCGAGCCCGTCGGGGCTCCATCCACCGAGTTTCCGCTCGACCTCGGCGAGGTCACCTCGCGCGATCGCGATCTCCACGTCGATCGGATCACTCCAGGCTCCGTAGCCCTCCATGCCGAGATCAGTGGCGTGCCGTTCGAGGCGCCGGGCTTCCTCCTCATCCCCGTCATGCACATGGGCCAGTGCACAGAAGAGCAAGGTCACGACGTTGAGGACGCACGGCGTCGCGACGTTCGCATCAACCGCGGTCCCCGCTCGCTCCGTGAGGGTACGGACCGACTCCCAGCGACCTGCAGCTTGGTCGACGACGATGTACTCAAAGGCGGCGTGCAGCCGATGGTGCGGCGACAACCTGCGGGTCACATCGTCGTTCTCCTGTGCGAACGAGCGGGCCTCGCTCAGCCGGCAGAGGATGATGGCCGGCCAGACTGCGGAGAAGTAGATCAACGAGATATGGTCTGGATCGGTCAGGTTCGGCACGAGCGCGAGGCGGCGCCGGGCCCAATCGTATGCCTCGTCGTAGTCGCCTCGCTCGAGGGCCGCCTCCCCCCTCGCGTCCCACGCGAAGGAGCGGAGCTCCATCTCGCCCAGCCGATCGGCGAGCTCGCTCGCCTCGATTGCCGCCCCGCCGGATCCCTCGGGATCAAGATTCGCGCGCGCGATGAGCGCCTTCGCCCTCGCGGGCGTTTCCGGCTCGGCGAGCTCGAGCGCCCGTGATACCCACCCCTCGATGAGCTCGTGGTCCGGGCGGCGCTTCCACATCCCGCCACGCCCCGCCGTTTGGAACGCCAGCTCGGCGTAGCCGTCTGCCGCCATCGCGCGATCAACCGTCCCGGCCAGCGACTCCTGCATGGCGGTCCAGAACGCTTCGCCGTCGAACTTGAGGACGTTCGCGCGCGCTACCTCGCGCCACAGCGCGGCTCGCTTCTCAGCATCGGTCTCCAGGTCGAGAGCACGATGCAGCAGCACCAGACCGTCGTCGATCTCCATCCTGCCGATCGCGAGCTCGGACGCACGGCGGAGCCATACAAGGGCACGCGCCTGCAGTTCCGAGAGCTCGCCCTCCTGGCCGGCCCACGCCAGGTCGACGTCGTCAGACCGGACCGCCGCCGCGTAGTGATGCGCGAGGAGCGGCGCGATCTCGTCTCTTCCGTCTCCAGATCGCTCGAGCCACCGGGCGAACGCTGCGTGCATCCGCGCCCGCCTCGCCTTCGGCAAGCTGGCGTACGCAACCTCGCGCGTCACCGCGTGCTTGATGGCGTACTCGCGATCCCCGGCGAGCGAGGAGCCGACCCGGCGGCGGATGAAATCGCGTTCCTCGAGCACGCGGAGGTTCGGCTCCCCCTCGCGGACCAGCTCGTAGACGGGGCCGGCCCAGAAGATCCGGCCGATCACGGATGCCGCTTGGAGGGCCTGCTTCTCTGCCGGTTCGAGCAGGTCCACACGCGCCGCGACGACTGCCTGGACGGTGTCGGGGACGGAGAAATCCGGCGGCAGCTCGGCCAGCCGCCATGTGCCGTTCTGCCGCTCCAGCAGCCGACGATCGATCAAGGATCCGAGGACCTCCTCGACGAAGAACGGGTTCCCTTCCGCGTGCTCGACGACCACGTCGAACAGGCCGGGAGGGAGGGCACCTCCGAGCAGCTCATCGAGCATCCCAGCCGCATCCTCGGGCGAGAGGCGCTCGAGCGCTACGGTCGTGCTTCCGCCGCGGGCCCCCCACCCGGGTTGCTGCTCGAGCAGCTCGGGACGTGCGGTGACAAGCACGAGCAGTGGTCCCCTCGTGTCGCTGACGAGTCGATCGAGGAGGTCGAGGAGTTGCTCCTCACCCCAGTGGATGTCTTCGATGAGCATCACCGCCGGCCGCTCCGCGACGACCTCCTCGAGGAACTCGACCCACGCGTCTTGGAAGCGATCGCGCGCGGCCAACGGGTGGAGTCCGTGCGCCACGTCGAGACCGAGCGTCAGTCCCAAGAGCTCTCGCGACCCCAGCCGTTCGAGCACGACCGCCGGCGGGTCGCTCTCCAGGATCCCGAGATGCTCCTTCAGCACCTCCGCCAAGGGCCAATAGGTGATGCCCTCGCCGTAGGAGAGACACCGCCCCGTTCGCCGAAGCGGCTCCGGGGAGCGGCCGCCGAGACGCTCCCAGAACTCGCGGAGGAGCCGGGTCTTGCCGACGCCCGCGTCGCCCAAGATCGTGACGAGGCGCGTTTCCCGAAGGCCCTCGACCTCCTCGTAGATGTGCTCCAGGAGCTCGATCTCGTCGTCGCGACCCACGAAGGCCCGGTGCAGCCCCTGGACACCACGTGGGCGCATGAGCGATAGCGCGCGCAGGAGACGCCGGCACTCGACGCCCTCAGGCTTCCCTTTCGCCTGGATCGTCTCGGGCTGCGCGAACTCGAACGCGCCGCGTGCGGCCGCGACCGTCCGTTCACCCACCATGACCTGACCGGGCCCGGCAGCCTGCTCCAGCCGCGCCGCGACGTTGACAGGATCGCCGGTCACGAACGAGCTCCCCTCGCGGGGTTTGCCAACGACCACCTCACCCGTGTTGACGCCGATCCGGAGTGCGAGCGCCGTGCCGAAGAGCTCGCCCAGACGCCGTTGCATCGCGAGCGCCGCGTGCAACGCCCGCTCGGCATGATCTTCCAGCGAGGCAGGGACACCGAACACCGCCATCACGGCATCCCCGACGAACTTCTCGACCGTCCCGCCTGCGCCTTCCACCTCCTGCGACATCGCGTCGTAGAAGCTCTCGAGCAGCGACCTCGTCCGCTCGGCGTCCTGTGAGCCGCCGAGCTCGGTTGAGCCGACCAGATCGGCGAAGAGCACCGTCGCCAGCTTGCGTTCCCCCTGACCCGGATCAGCCTCGACCGGAGTGGCACAGGTCGGGCAGAAGCGTGCTGCGGCGGGGAGCTCGGCCCCGCAGGAGGCGCACGTCCTCATAGCGCCAGATTGTGGACCTCGCTGCGCCCATGTTCCACCCGGACTCCACACAGCGATCAGGACATGCTTCCGATCGCCCCCGGTGGCGTCGGCGGCAACCCGAACACGCGACTGACCGAGAACACGGACAGCTTCGAGACCCGTAGTTCGGACCGGTACGAGAACGTGCGCGAAACAGGCATCGACATCGTCGAGTTCTCATGTCTGCCGATCGAACGACGCGAGGTACACGGCCAGCCATTCAGGATCGAGGTCGCCGAACCACTGGGGTACGCCGGGAGCCGTCCAGATATGGATCATCTCGCTCGTCGTCGGGAACGTGATCGAACCGACGGGACAGAAGCCGAAGGGTGAAACGAGCCCGGTCAACGCGGGAGGAGCGATCGAGAAGCACACGTTCTCGTGGCCGTGCCACTCGGTGAGCGGGCCGCCGATCCTGGGTCCCGGCTCCGTGAGGGACGGCATCTCGTACATCGCACCGAGGAGGGCGGGGCCGGACGACGTCGCGGCGAAGACCAGGGCCTCCGGCCGCGCAGGATCGAGGATGCGTCCGTCGGCCGCGTAGGCGGGATTGGCGGCGTGGAAATCCGTCCCCGCGAGGCCCTCGACCAGATATCCATCCGCCGCAGCCACGCTCGGGTCCCCATACTTGGCGAGTGCGGCGACCGCCGTCGCGTAGAACTCGTCCGTCGCGGCACGCTCCTCGGGGGTGGCGTCTCGCTCGATGCCGACCCGGATCACGCTTCCCGGGGCCGGCGCTGCCCCGGAACCGTGAGCCCCGCGCCCGCCCTCGCCGGCGGCGGCGATGAAGGCGCCGGCCCACGCCGACATGCCGGTGACGAGGACGAGCGACACGATCGCCACCGAGCCGGCGAGACGGCGCAGCCGGCGATCCCGCTGGGGGGTGAGCACGATCGTCAGCGCCGCGAGCTCGACCAGCTTGGTCGCCAGGCCGACCTGATCGGGGGCACTTCCTCCGAACGACGCGACGGCGTAGGCGAGGATCGACGCCGGCAAGACGATCGCCGCCGGAAGCCGCCAACGCGCCCCGACGACGAGGGCTCGCCCGACCGCGAAGAGGGCGACCGCGTCCGCGAGGAACAGGAGGCTCTCGAACGACGGCTCGTGACCGACGACGAGGCCGGCATGGATCGAAGCCGTGAGCGCGAGCATCCACACGAGGAACCGGCGGCTGGAGGGAAGGGCCTGATAGCCCCGCACCAGCCGCAGAGGCCCAGGCCGGCCGCGAGACGCCATCCGGCCCACGAACCACATCCCCGCCGGCACGAGCGCGGCGGCGATGAGCGCCGGCGCGTGCTCGGGAAGCGTGGAGTACAGCGGGCTCCCGATCACGCGTCCGGGGTCGACCACGGTGTCAGAGAAGAGGGTCATGAACGAGCTCCTTCGAAGGGTGAGGGCCCGGCTCCGAACACGGCCCGAACGCTCTGCTCGCGAAGCAGCACGAGGACGGCGGCCCGCATGACCAGCCGGGTGATGGAGGGCACCAGGTCGAGCGGCCGATGCGCCAGGAACACCGCGAGCGAGAGGTCCACGAGCGCGAGCAGCAGGATGCCGCCCTCGAGGAAGAACGCGAGGCGGCGGGCGAGTCGAGAGTGCCGCAGCAGCCCCGCGGCCAGGCAGAACGAAGCCGCGGCCGTGGCGACGGTGAGTAGCAGGCTCGGCCCGAGCGCGCCGGCCGTCCCGGCGAACAGGGCCCAGAACACGATCTCCACGACCACGAGCAGCGCGAACGCGCCCTGGAGGAGAACGAGCACGCGGATGATGTCGACGAGACCGGCGTCGGGGGGATCCGGAAGTGAGGTCGGTGTCCTTCTGATCGGCAACGTCGTGTCCATGACGCACATGCTGCCCGGCTACGATGAGCCGGCGATGGGTCCTAGATGAGACTCGATGAGACTTCAGCCCGCCGCGGGAGGCGTCGTGGCCG
>CAZDXK010000005.1:0-19853 GCA_964509215.1 uncultured Actinomycetes bacterium
GAGGCGCCGGCCACGTTCCTCGCCTGGGTGCCGGGCGGGTTGCCGCCAGGGTTCTCCCGGTCCGTCGCGAGCCTCCCGTCGATCGACCGCGTAACGGCCGTCGCCGAGGACAACGTCTGGATGACGCGCTCCTGGTCGTCGGACGGCGCGCTCGTCGACCATCCCACGCGGCCGTTCGCGATCCCGATCGACGCGGCCGCGGTGTCGCCCCGCTCGTTCGGCGCGTTCCTGCCACCGCCCGACCGAGCGATCGTCGCCGGGTTGGCGGACGGCCAGGGCGTGCTGGGAGCGACATCGGCCGCGCTGCGGGGGCTCGGACCCGGCGCCGAGCTCGCGTTCGAAGGCGGGACCCGCATCCGGATCGTAGACGTGTTGCCCGACGAGCTCGTGGGCGCGGCCGAGCTCCTGGTCTCGAAGGCGACCGGCGCCTTGATCGGTGTGCACCGTCAGCGCTACGTGTTGCTGCAACCCCGCGACGGTGGATCGCTCACCTCGACCGAGCTCCGCGGACGACTGCGGCCGTTGCTCCCCGCCGACCTCGGCATCTACCGGCGCGTGCAGGTGCGCGCGCCGGGCGAGACCCCGTACTTCCGCTCCGGGGACGCGGTGCTGCCACCTGTGATGATCAAGTCGTTGTTCGGCGAGTTCGCCGCGCGGCGGTCGCCGGGACGCCCCGGCTACCTGGACATCGACCCCGCGTGGGTGCGCACGCACATCGTCACCGTGCGGGTTCCGCTGCTCGGCGAGGTCACGTGCAACCGAGCGCTCGTCCCCCAGCTCCGCGACGCGATGTCGGCGCTCGAACGACGAGGGCTCGGCTCCGTGATCGATTCGTACGCCGGCTGCTTCGCGCCGAGGTTCGTGAACCGCGACCCGACGGCGATGCTCTCCCACCACGCGTGGGGCATCGCGTTCGACTGCAACTTCGTGGGCAACGCCTACGGCGAGCCGCCGCACCAGGACCCTCGCCTCGTGGGGACGATGGAGCGATTCGGCTTCATCTGGGGCGGCGCGTTCATCGTCCCCGACGGCAACCACTTCGAGTACCGGCGGGCACCGGCGACCACAGGGTGAGGTCAGAACTGGCACCTGACCTGTTGTGTCATCTATCGTGACTGTGGCACACTCTCGTATATGCCAGACTTGAACGTCGTTCGCATGGGGCCCCAGGGGAGGATCGTCGTGCCGGCGGACCTCCGACGAGAGCTGGGGCTGGACGAGGGATCCACCATGGCCGCGACCGCTGAGGATGGCCGGCTGATCCTGGAGCCGCGGTCCGTCGTGCTCGAACGTCTCCGTCGTCGATTCTCGGGAGTGCCGGGATCGATGCAGCTGGCGGACGAGCTGATCAGAGACCGTCGGGATGAAACCCGGCGTGAGGACGAACGCTGAGCGCCCAGCCGGCGATCAACGTCCTCGACGCGTCGGCCGTGCTGGCGCTGCTCCACGAAGAGCCGGGAGCCGACGAGGTCGAGGCCGCTCTCGACGGGGCCGCCATGTCATGCGTGAATCTGTCCGAGGTGCTGCAGAAAGCGGAGCAGCACGGCGTCGACACCGAGGGGCTCGAGTTCGACATCCAGGCCCTGGGCATTCGTCTCCATGACTTCGACGTCCGATCGGCGCGGGCCGCCGCCGAACTTTGGCCCATCACTCGGCGACGAGGTCTTTCGCTCGGCGATCGCGCGTGCTTGGCGCTCGCCCGCTCGCTGAGCGGCGTCGCGGTCACGACCGATACGCGATGGGCGGAGATCGAGACGGCCGATGTATCCATCGAGGTCGTCCGTTGAAACGCTCGTCGACGGTTCGGCAACATCCACCCGACTAGGCTGAGTCCATGGTCAAGACGGTGTTTCGCGAGCAAGTCGCGGCGTGCGATGCCCACGTGCGGAGCCACCTTGAGCCCGACGAACACGTCCTCGCCGTCGGCAGAGGCGAGGATGTGACAAGAGCGAGGGGGCGGGATGCCCGGGTGGACCTTCGTGATGGTCACCGACCGGGCGCTCAGGTGGATCATGCATCTCGACCTCAAGCTGGAGGCCACACTCGATCTCGACAGCGTCACCGGCGTTACCGAGCGAACGGTCGCTCATCGGTATGCCATCGACCTGGAACACCGACCGCTGACGCGCCTCCACCATGTCCCGGAGCATCGGTTCCTGAAGTTCGAGTGGGGCAACGACTTCGCGAACGACGTCTTCACACGGACGTCGCTCGCGTTCAGCCGACGGGGTACCGCGGCTGCGCTGGCGCTCCGGGAACGATTGGCGGCGCGCGGTCTGCTCCCGATCGACCCCCCGACATCGGAAGGACCTGAGGAACCCTCTGCAACCTCGACCGGTCTGTAGTCCCGCGTCGGCACGCACCGTGTCGGCGCGCACCTTCGAGAGGCGAGGGGGATGCATGGCGCTCAGAGTGGCTCGGCGGGCCGGATTGACCGACGTCCAGCGCCAACGGTTCGAACGCGACGGCTACCTGGTGGTGGAGGACACGCTCGACGCGGTCCACGTCTCCCGTCTGATCGACGCGGTCGACCGGGTCTGGGCGGCGAACCGCGACACGCCTCCGATCGCAGGAGCCGATCCGTTGCACCTGCTCGCGTTCGTCGGACGCGATCCGATCTTCCTCGAGCTGTTGGACCACGAGCCCATCCTGCGACTCGTGGTCGATCTGCTCGGATGGAACGTGTTCATGCACCACTGCCACCTCGACGTGCATCCGCCGATGCAAGGATCGTCACCGCGGAAGTGGATGTGGCATCAGGACGGCGGCGTCCAGAACCACGACCTGGAGACGCATCCCCGGCCGCGGATGTCGGTGAAGGTGGCGTACTTCCTGTCCGACGTGAGCGAGCCGGGTCGGGGCAACTTCTCCGTCCTGCCAGGCTCGCACGTGCACGACGCGTTGGAGCGGCCGTCGGACGACAACAACGATCTGGCAGGCGCCGCTCCCGTCCTCGCGCGGCCCGGAACCGCGGTCCTGTTCGACCGTCGCCTCTGGCACATGCGGGGCGAGAACCGTTCGTCGGTGACCAGGAAGGCGCTGTTCTACGCCTACACGTACCGGTGGGTGCGTGCGCGCGACGACGTCCAGATCCCACCCGAGCTGTTCGGAACGATCACGCCGGTGCGCGCGCAGCTCCTGGGCGCGGGCTCGAGCGCGATCGGACACTGGATGCCCTCAGACGATGACGCGCCGCTCCGCGGATGGTGGGAGTCGGCCCGCCGCTGAGGTTCAGCCCGAGGGATCCGGGCAAGCACGCCGGCTGAGACCGCTGAGGGATCGACGCACGGAGCCCGCCGACCCCAACGCGCGAGGGTCGGCGGGCTCAGGCTCCGATCTACATCACGTCCTCGGTGATCGACACGAGGCGATCGCACATCGCGTGCATCGCCTCGTACCTCGGCGCGATGGCGATGTAGTTGCCGTGCGCCTCCATCAGGTGGATCTTCCAGCCGCCCGCGTCGTTGGTACGCATCTTGCCCTGCAGTTCGCGTCCATCGGCGGTGATCTCGAAGACCTTCACGACCCGGTTGTTGCGGCACTCGCCCTCGGGTGATCGCACCTTCCCATGGAAGTTCTCGGTGTCGTGGTTGAAGCGCATCGTCACGGTGCCTCCCACGGCCCACGCCGCCTGCACCATGGCCAGAGACATGATCGCCGTTGCCACCACTACCAGTACACGTGCCCGCATGCTCTCCTCCTCGTTCCCGGTATCGGACGAGGTGACGCTATGTCGGGGGTCTCACGGCTCGGTTACGCGCTCCTTGCGCCGTCCGAAACTCTCGCGGGCGGGGTCGCTACGAACCGGGTAACTCCACCGCGAAGCGGGTTCCGACGGCCGGTCGGCTCTCGAGGGCGATCGATCCGCCCATCGCCTGCACGATGCGCTCGGCGAGCGCGAGACCCAGCCCCGCACCGGCGCCGCTGCGGGCAGGATCGGCGCGGAAGAACGGCTCGAACACCCGTGGCAGGTCGGCCTCGGCGATACCCTCCCCGGTGTCCTCGACGGCCACGGTGAGGCCCCGCTCGTGCCTCACGGCTTCGATCCGGATCGTGCCATCGGGCGGGGTGTGCCGGACCGCGTTCACCAGCAGGTTCTGGAGCACTCGGACCAAGCGCGGCGAGCAGGTCGCGCCGGCCGCGCGCGCGAGGTCCGTCACGATCGCGAGCCCTTTCAGCTCGGCGCTGGGCTCGATCGCCGCGAGCGCCGAACGCACGACTTCGTCGAGGCTCGCGCGCGTGGTCTCCGCCCGGATCACACCTGCGTCGAGCTGCGTGAGCTCGAACAGATCGTCTACCATCGCGACCAGCTGCTCGACGGAGCGGCGCATCTCCCCGGCGTACCGACGGATGGTCGGCGCGTCGCCCACGACGCCCTCGTCGATCGCCTCGACCATCGCGCGCAGGCTGGCGAGCGGTGTGCGCAGATCGTGCGAGACGGCGACGATCAGATCCCGGCGCATCTGCTCGGCCAGGAGTTCGCCTTCGCGGGCGGAACGAAGTCGCTCGGCCGCGTCATCCAGCGAGCGGGCTATGGCATCCAACTCGGGCCCCGCGTCAAGATCGCCGATCTGTGTCTCGAGCTCGCCGCCCCCGATCCGCCGGGCTCCCTCGACGAGCCGGTCGACCGCCTTGGCGGACCCCGATGCCAGCACCAGCGCGAGCGCGACGGCGGTCCCCGCCGCGAAGACGACCAGCAGCATCACGATCGCCAGGTCGTGCTCGCTCACCAACATGAGTCTGGCCATGACGGCAAGGTTGGCGAGGGCGACACCAGCGCCGAGGATCGCGACGATCAGGAAGCGGTACCGGAGCGAGGTCGAGCGAAGCGCGGCGGTCGCCGCGACGGCGGTGGCGACGGTCACGACCGTCGATCCGGCCAGCGGCGCGAGCAGGTGCGCGAGGTCACCGAAGGACATCCCCATCAGCGCGCCGACCCCCAGCCCGGCCAACGCCCCGGCGCCGGCGACCACCAGAACCAACGCGATGGCGCGGAGCGTTCCCCTCATGGCTCGAACCGATACCCGACGCCCCATACCGTCACCAGATGAAGCGGCGCCGAGGGGTCCGCCTCGATCTTCTCGCGGAGCCGGCGGATGTGAACCGTGACCGTCGCGGTGTCACCGTCCCACGCGAAGTCCCACACAGCTTCCAGCAGGGAGGTGCGCGTGAAGGTCATCCCGGGCGCAGACGCGAGGTGTTCCAGCAGGTCGAACTCCTTGCGGGTGAGACGCACGTCGCGGTCGCCCACGCGAGCCTCTCGTCGCCCGCGATCGATCTGGAGGTCGCCGAATCGGAGCACATCGTCCTGGGCCGATCCCTGTTCCGTCCGTCTCAGTACTGCTCGGACGCGCGCGATCACCTCGCGCGGCGAGAACGGCTTCGTGACGTAGTCGTCCGCACCGAGCTCGAGCCCTACGACCCGGTCGGTCTCTTCACCGCGGGCCGTGAGCATGATCACCGGGGTCGACGCGTCGGCGCGCATCCGACTGAACACCTCCAGCCCGTCGATGCGCGGAAGCATCAGATCAAGGAGCACCAGGTGCGGGCGATCGCTGGCGAAGCTGGCGAGCGCCGCCTCACCGTCCTCGGCGGTCGTCACCTCGAACCCCTCGAGCTCGAGGTACCGCTGCAGGACCTCACGGACCATCGGTTCGTCGTCCACGACCAACACTCGCCGTTTGGCCATCCCGACATCATCCCGCATGGCCATCACGGCTCCCGGACCGGCCCGACCAGACGTCACGTCACGTCACCTGCATGACCACCGTGTGGTACCCGGTGGCGCCGTCGGGGAACGGCGGCGCGTGCTCCTCGGTCTGCACCATCATCGTCTGGTCGGTGGCGCGCACCTGCAGTTCGTGCTCGCCCTGGGTCGCATCCCACATCACGAGCCACTGCCGCCACGTGTCGATCGTGTCCTGCGTCGACAGCTCGGCCCGCATCCACGGCCCGCCGTCCACCCGCAGCTCCACGTTCTCGATCCCCCGGTGCTGTGCCCAGGCGACGCCGGCCACCGGGACCGTCCCGGCGCGGACGCTCCCCCGCGAGGACGGGGTGTCGATCCGCGACTGGGTCTTGATCGGCGCCTGTTCCGCCCAGCCGCGCCGGATCCAATATGCGTCGAACGCGTCGAAGGTCGTGAGCTCGACGTCGACGACCCACTTCGTCGCCGACACGTAGCCGTACAGACCGGGGATGACCATGCGGACGGGGAAGCCGTGATCGAGCGGCAGCGGTTCGCCGTTCATCGCGATCGCGAGCATGGCGTCTCGACCGTCCATCACCACCGCCGTCGGGGTCCCCGCGGTGAATCCGTCGACGGAGCGGGATACCAGCTGGTCGGCGGCGGGATCCACGCCCGCTTCATCCAACAGGTCCTTCAAGGGCGTCCCTAGCCATCGCGCGTTCCCGGCGTACTCGCCGCCGACCTCGTTGGATACGCATGTGAGGGTGATGTCGCGTTCGATCAGCGGGCGGCCCATCAGCTGATCGAAGGTGACGGTCAGCTCGCGCTCCACCATGCCGTGGATCAGGAGCTGCCATTCCTCGGCCTTCACCGCCGGGACGAGCAGCGCGGTGTCGACCCGGTAGAAGTCTTCGTTCGGCGTGATGAAGGGCGAGAGTCCCGGCACCCGAAGGTCGGCGCCGACCGGCGGTCCGGGGTTGGCCGCCGGAGACTGGAGGTGCACAGATGCGCGCGACGCATCGGCCTCGAAGCGTCGTGCGAACACCCGGCCCGCGCCTCCCGCCACGAGGGCGGCCGCGACTCCCGCGGCACCGGTCAGGAAGAAGCGCCGACGATCGATACCCGTGGGCGTGGGCTGCTCCGACGGCGCCGTGGAGGACGACGCGGAGAGCATGCGCAGGAACGTCCAGAGCATGAGCGCGCCGGCGAGCCCGCCGACCACGGACGGGAACGCGTCGATCGGCCGAGCGGTGGGGCGAGTCAACGACGCTGCCACCCCGATCAGGCCGAACACGGCCAGGCCCGCATAACCAACCGACGGGCGTCGCATCGCGACAACGCCGATCAGCGCGGCGATCACACCGAGGACCACGCCGATCCCGGCCAGGAGCACCGTCTTGTCGTTCGAGCCGAAGGTCCGGATCGCGAAGCTCTTGAGCCACTCCGGCGTCGCGTCGATCGCCGCCCCGCCCACCACGATGATCGGGGACGCCTCGGGGGCCACGATCCCGGCGACCAGCTGGGCGGCGCCGATGGCGACCCCCCCGCACACCAACCCGACCAGGATCCCGGGCCCGACGCGGTGGTTCACGGTGAGCGGCGACGGGGCATCTGACGGTGGAGCCAGCGTCTCGGCCATGGTCAGAGGATGCCCGACGGATGTTGCCGGAACCTTACGGCCCCCTTGCGCGCCGGTGCCGAAAACGTCAACCGGTCTTCCAGTCGCGGAACGCCTGGCGGAGCCGCTCGAGGTGGGCGACGGGGATCTGCTCCTCCGTCAACATGCCGGTGAGGCGGATCGTCTCTCGCATCTGCTCCACGTAGTTGGTGCATCCGTCGCACCTGAAGAGGTGCCGGTCGAACCGCGTGCGATCCTCGCTGGAGAGGACTCCCTCGAGGTAGTCGGAGACGATCTCGACGACCTCCTTGCACGTCAACCCGCCGGCGCTCACCCCTGCTTCCCCTTCTCCAGATACTCATCCACCGCGCGACGGACACGCGCACGCGCCCGGTGCAACAACACCCGTTGATTGGTCTCCGACAGATCGAGAACGTTACGCACTTCCTCGGACGTCCATCCCAAGACGTCACGCAGCCGGATCACCTCGGCCTGGACCGGCGGCAACCCATCGATCGCTTCTCCCACTACGCGGATCGTCTCGCCGGCGAGCAGTCGCTCCTCGGGCAGGCCACGCCAGTCGTTCGGAAGCGTCGACCAGTGATCGCCCGCTCCACGGAACCAGGAGTCGGGCACGGCAGGGCTCACATCCTGGTCCACGAGCGCCGAGAAGGGCTGGCTCCGTCCTTCGCGTTGTCCGCGGGTCTTGGCGATGTTCGCGAGGATCCGGTAGATCCAGGTCCGCAGCGAGGAGCGACCTTGGAACCGGTCAAGCCCCTGAAGTATCCCCAGCCATGCGTCTTGGACGACCTCTTCGGCGACGGCCTGCGACGACACGTACATCCGAGCGATCCTCAGCATCGAGGCCTGGTGCTGCTCGACGAGCATCATGAACGCGTCCTCGTCGCCGGCTCGGAGGCGCTCCACGAACATCAGGTCTTCGGGGGAAGCGAGGAGCTCCGTATCGGTCACGGTGCGAGAGCCTAGTTGACGACCCTCGGCCGCCACCCGAGACTCAGGACCCACGGTGGCTCGGAGGCTCCGGGCCGGTAACCGGCGTGGGGGGTGTCGTGAGACGACGGGCTGCGATGGTCATCTGTTGTGCCCTGGCGTTGTTGGCACCGCCCGTCGCCGACTCCCGGGCCGTCGACCGACCCACCACGCCGTACGGATCGAGAGCGGCGGCCACTGCGACACGCCCAAACATCCTGCTGCTGGTGAGTGACGATCAAGCGTGGTCCACGTTCTCTCGCGACCTGATGCCGAGCACGTATCGAGAGCTCGTCGATCAGGGCATCCTGTTGAAGCGGGCGTACGTGAACACGTCGCTCTGCTGTCCCTCTCGCGCGCAGATGCTGACGGGTCTCTTCGAACATCACACGGGCGTCGACACGAATGCGGTTCCGCTCGGCCGTCCCACCATCGTCGAAGCACTCCACGACGTCGGCTATCGAACGATGCTCGCCGGCAAGTACCTCAACAGTTGGGAGACGTGCGGCCCGCGTCCCGAGTTCGATCGTTGGGCGTGCGTCGGGGCGCCTGCGCCCTCCTCGTATTCACTGCTCAACCCATGGATCAACGAGGACGGCGAGTGGCACCAGCGCAGCGGTTATCAGACCGACGTGCTTGCGGACGACGTCGTCGATTTCATCGGGTCCACGCCCGACGATCAGCCGTTCTTCGCGCTGTACGCACCCACCACGCCGCATCTCCCGGCGGACGATCCGCGCTACGACTCCATGAGCGTGTCGCCGCCGCATGGTCCCTCGTTCGACCAGGACACGCTGACCGTGAAGAGCCCGGTGTACTCCCGACGGGGACCGCTCACGGACGACGAGATCCACGGCGCCGACGCGCGCTTCACCAAGATGTCGCACGCGGTCCGGTCGCTCGACGATTCCGTGGGCCACATCCTCGACGGCCTCGGCGATCGTGCGCGCGATACGATCGTGATCTACCTGTCGGACAACGGGTTCCTGTTCGGCGAGCACCGCCGGTTCGGCAAGACGGATGCGTACGAGGAGTCCGTGCGTGTTCCGATGATCGTGCGCTATCCCGCGCTCCTTGAGCCCGACGACGCGTTCACGTCCCGGGCGCTGGTGTCGAACATCGACATCGCGCCCTCACTCGCCGAGCTGGCCGGGTTCCCCTGGAACGCCGACGGTCGATCGTTCATCCCGCTGTTGGACGGCTCCGGGCGCAGCATCCGCTCGGCCCTGTTGATCGAGCATTGCCAGGGGATCAGCAAGGGAACGCCTCCCTGCTCAGGCCTCTCGTTCTACGCACATCTGACGAGGGCCGGAGCGTATCGAGGTGTCGTGACGTCGCGATACAAGTACGTGCAGTACGACGACGGCAGCCGCGAGCTGTTCGATCTCCAGCAGGACCCGGGCGAACTGGTGAACCTCGTCGGCGCGCCGGGCTCCGCGACGTCGATCGCCTCGCTCCGCTCCAGGCTCGCCTCCCTCGAGGCGCCGGCGATCGACACCACGATCGTGACGGGGCCGTGGCCGGTCCGCGAAGGACCCTCGAGGGCGGCGGCGTTCACGTTCTTCTCGCCGTCGCGGTTCTCGACCTACCGCTGCCGGCTCATCCGAGACGAAATCGCGGATCCCTGGCGAGCATGCAACGGGCAGTCGCACGCCGTCGGCGCCCTGTCGGACGGCGACTACACGTTCGAGGTCGTCGGCATCGACGCGGCGGGCCGCGTCGATCCCACGCCCGCCACCCGGAGCTTCACGATCACGTCGAGCGGCCCCCTCGTCTCGATCGACGGGCATCCGGCGGTGGCCCAAAGGAGCGGGGAGGTGAGCTTCTCCTTCTCGAGCCCGGTCGCCGGCGCCGCGTTCGATTGTCGGCTGTCGCTCGCGGTTGGGCCGCGCGCCGATTGGGAGCCGTGCTCGGGATCGGCCGGCTACCAGGACCTCGAAGACGGCGCCTGGAGCTTCGAGGTTCGAGCGCAGTTACCGGGCACGCAGACGTGGACCTCGCCTCCTGCCGAGTGGCTCGTCCGCGTCGACCGCGCCGGCCCCTCGTTCGTCCTGGCGGAGGGGCCCGCCAACTTCACGTCGTCACACGAGGCCTCGTTCCTGTTCGTTCCGACGGAGGGCGTGGATGGCGCGATCACATGCCGACTGGACGGTCGAAAGGCAACGCAGTGCAGCAACGGGAGGTTCCCGGTCTCCGGCCTGCGGAAAGGGACCCACGCGGTGCGCGTCGCGGCAGCGGATGTGCTCGGCAACGTCGGCGTGACCACGTTCACGTGGATCATCGACTTCGGGGCGCCCAAGGTCCGCATCGCGAAGCGACCCGACCGCTTCACCTCGATCCCCGAGGCCACGTTCCGGCTGTGGTCGAGGAGCGATCCGTCGTTGTTCCTCTGCAGGCTGGACGGGCTGCCGGAGATGCCGTGCGACGACGACACGTCGTTCGGCCCGCTCGGTGAAGGCCCACACGCGCTGACCGTGTGGGGACTCGACGCGGCGATGAACCGTGCGCGGCCGGTCGTCTACCGATGGGCCGTGGACACGATCCCTCCGGGCCTGCTGCTGTCCGGGTTCCCCGAGGACGCTGCGGTGACCGTCGACACCACCGCGACGTTCGACGTCTGGCAGAACGAGCCCGGGGTCATCTACTGCTCGCTCGACGAGGCGGAGCCAGCTCCATGCACGACTCCCGTCATCTACCTGGGGTTGCCGGCCGGCCCCCACTCATTCGAGGTGTACGTGCAGGATCGGGCGGGCAACGTCTCGATCACCGCGTCCCGGAGCTGGACCGTCGCCGCGGCTCCATGATGTGTCAGACCCAGGCAGTACGGTGATGCCATGGGTCAGGTGATCTCGCTCGACGCGTACCGCGCTCGCCGCCATCCGCTCACCGCCGCCGACCGGCTGGACCTCGCGGTCAGCCGGCTGGATCCGCTGGTCAGACGCTCGCCCGACCGGGTCCAGGCGGGCGTTGAGCGTGAGCTACGACGGATCGCGCGAGAGGTCTCCGCCGGGCGTCCGGCGGAGGCGGCCGAGCTCGCCGAACGCCTGGCCGACCGGTTGGAGCACCCAGCCGCGCACGGATAGACAGCCCGACCAGCCTTCCTCGCGAGAGACGCCCTCGCCGCCTAGACTCGGCCGAGCCGAGAGGGAACCTGAGGGAGTGATCGTTGCAGCGTCGGGCGCTGATCGCTGGAGTCTCCGCGTTCTTCGCCGTGCTCGTCTCCGGATCGGTGCTCGTCTCCCTGTTGAACCGTGCCGGCGCCGGCAACACGTCGGCATCTCCGTCCGACTCCGCCTCGGGTCCCCCCTCCTCCCCCCAACCCGAGCCGGGGCCGCGGGTGGACGCGTACCTCGCGTGGGTGCCCGACGGGTTGCCGCCCGGATACGGCGCGGCGGTCGCGTCTCTACCCACGGTGGGGAAGATCGCCGTGGTCGCATCCGACACCGTCTGGATGACCAGCTCGTCGGACGCTGAAGGGAGCCTGGTCGACGAGCCGCCCTCGCCCTACATGATCCCGATCGACGCCGCCACCATCGATCCCCGGCCGTACGCGAGGTTCCTGCCGCCGGAGACACGCGCGATCGTGGGGAACCTCGAGGACGGGCAGGCGATCCTCGGACAGACGTCGGCCCGGCTCCGGCACCTCGGGCCCGGCGGCGTCATGCGCTTCCTCGGAGGCGCGAGCGTCACGATCATCGGCGTGCTCCCCGACGAGCTGGTCGGGGCGGCCGAGGTCGTCGTGAACCGGGCCACAGGGGCCTCGATCGGTGTCACGCAGAACCGCTATCTGCTCTTCCAGCCGTCCGCCGGTCTGCGGCCCTCCGACCAGCAGCTCGAGAAGCGGCTCCGCGCGGTCCTCCCGCCGGGACTGCCCTACCCGGTCGTGCAGGTCCGCGCACCCGGCGAGACGCAGTACCTCCGCGCGAACGACGACACGCTCCCGCAGGCGTTGATCAAGCGGCGGTTCGGCGAATGGGCGGGGATACCGCAGCCCGGCGACATCGGGCTCCTCGAGATCGATCCGGCGTGGATCCAGGACCACATCGTCACCGTCACCATCCCCGTGCTGGGTCGCGTCTCCTGCAATCGGAAGTTCCTTCCGCAGCTCCGCGGCGCCATGAAGGAGATCGTGACGCAGGGTCTCGGATCCACGATCCACTCGTTCGACGGTTGCTTCGTGGCGCGGTTCGATCTCCCGTCACCTTCGGCGTCGATATCGCGCAACGCCTGGGGCGCCGCGGTGGACGTGAACGCGGACACGAACCGGTTCGGCTCTCCGCCGGTCCAGGATCGTGAGCTGGTGGCCTTGATGCAGCGCTGGGGTCTCGCGTGGGGCGGCGATCAGATCGTGCCCGACGGGATGCACTTCGAGTACGTGGGGCCGCCGATCACACCCTGACCCGGAACGCCCCATAGTCGAGGGGAGCAGGTATCAGGCGCATGTCTGCATGTGCTCGGGAGCCGGGCGGCTACGCGCCCCCGGGTCCTGAGCATGCCTCCCGCGGCATGACTCGCGCGTGGGTTCTGCTCCCCTCGCGATCTCCGAAGAGAACCACTTTCGACCGTACACCCCGTGTCCGAGACCCGCAAACGCCAAGGTCGGGATAGAGCGGGAGCGCGGCGATCACGCGGGGCGGCGGCGACCCACGTTGCGCGATCGGAACACGACCCACACCAGGACGGCCGCGACGGCGACGCCACCGACAGCCGCGAGGATCGAGGGCTTGGGCTTGGGCACCGCGGACGCGAGCCTTGAGCGCAGGCGCACCGGCCTGCGGAAGTCTCGGATCTGCCAATCGCGCTCCTCGGCGATCTTCCGGAGCTCCTTGTCGGGGTTCACCGCCACCGGTTCACCGACGGCCCCGAGCATCGGCAGATCGGTGATGGAGTCGCTGTACGCGTACGACCGCGAGAGGTCGATGCCAACGCGAGCCGCGATCTTCTGGATCGCCTCCGCCTTCTGTTCGCCGTACGCATAGAACTCCAGGCCGCCTGTGTAGCGGCCGTCATCACCCACCTCCGCTCGCGTCGCGATGACCCCGCTGACGCCGAAATGCCGTGCGAGCGGCCGCACGATCTCCTCCGGCGAGGACGAGACGATGTAGATACGGCGGCCCTCGCTCCGATGCAGATCCATCAGGTCGAGCGCTTCCTGATAGACGTACGGGTCGATCACGTCGAGCAGCACGTCCTGCACCAGGTGCTCGATCTGCGACCTATCCCACCCTTTGGTGAGGGCCAACATGCCCTCCTTCAGGCGCTCCATCTTGTTCTCGTCTGCCCCCACCAGCAGGTAGACGAGCTGCGCATACGCGCCGCGCAGGAGTTGGCCGCGCGACACCATGCCAGCGCGGTATAGCGGTCTCGAGAGCGCGAGCGACGACGACCGGGAGATGATCGTCTTATCGAGATCGAAGAACGCCGCTTCCATCTTCATCGCATCCTATCGATGGCCTCCGACAACGAAGGTCGGCTGACCTGAGCGTTCCCTTGATGTTCGGATCCGTCGCTAGCGTCGGATCCGCGCGAGATCCGAGCGGAACCCCTTGATCCAGGCGAGCTCAGCCTTCGCGAGCGACTCCTGGCGAGCGAGCATCGCCGTCGAAACGGATCGCCCCGGGCCCTTGTCGGTCAACACCCGCGAGCGCTCCGTCTTGATCGCATCGATCAGATCGTGGACCGCGGTCTCCCGCTCATCGACGGCCTTGCGGGCGTCGGAGGCGGAGAGCAGGTGCGCGAATCCGAGCGCCAAGCCACCATCCGTCTCGTACGGCTCCAGCGAAGCGACCCGCTCCGAGAGGCCGCTCGTCAGGTGGTCGCGGCCCGCCTTGCTGATGCGGTACACGCGGCGGTCGGGCCCTTCGGGCCCCTCTTGCGAACGCCCGTTGATCAGGCCCTCCCGCTCCAACCTGCGGAGCGCCTGGTACACCGACGCCTTCCCGATCTCGACCCAGAAACCCATGCTTCGCGTTCGGAACCGCTCGAGCAGGTCGTATCCGTACAGCGGCTCCTCCGCGAGGAGCCCGAGCACCACGACCTCCACCTTCGACGTCGCCAAGGATGACCTCCTCACCTGGTCTGGAACGTAGTCCGAGATGGACCAGTGAAGTCTAGTCCATCCCGGACTAGAGATCCGCATGGTGGGGAGATGGAAGCGTCGCGGGGCGCTTCGCGCCCCGCGACGTGTGAGCATCCGGACAGCTAGATCGACACCCGGCCGACGCAGGTCTCACCGGTGGAACGGTTCGTGGCTCGCGCCAAGAACCGGTCGATGCCTGCCGAGTCGTTCGGGCGGCGCCGGACTTCGAACGAGCCGCTCGGAGCATGCGTGACACCCATGCCCGCGAAGATCCCCGAACCGTTCTGCCTGATGCGGACGTTCCAGGCTTGACCGTTGACGTTCTGGTCGACCTCGAACTCCAGCTCCAGTCGACCGTCGTCCGGCTTGACCTTCAGCTTCCAATCGGTCTGCCCACTGCAGTTGCCTCGCCTGATCACCTCGCCGTTCCCGCCTCCGCCCGCGCGCGCCGCCGGTGCCAGTGCCAGCAGCGACGCGCCCGCCAGCGCGGTCACCATGATCGTGTGTCGCTTCTTCATCGACGTTCCCTCCTCCTCGGCGCGTCCCCGTCCGACGCGCTCAGCGGTACTGCGAAGAGCATGTCGAGGCCGCCCTCAGGGCCAGGGCAAGGTCGGGTAAAGGGACCGGTAAGCCTGGAGCGACTTTTCCCTTCGTTAGGCTGCAACCGATGGCGACCGTCGCTCGTTTCAACCTCACGCCGGTGAAGTCGACGGCGCTCCATCACCCCGAACTGATCGAGCTGAGCGAGCACGGCGCGGCGGGCGATCACCTCTTCATGTTCACGACGCCCGGCGGCACGCGCCTGTCCGGCGCCGCGAAAGCCCCCTTGCTCGCGATCCGTTGCGAACACGTCGAGCGGGCAGGCCGCCTGACGCTCACGATGCCCGACGGGACGAGGGTGGAAGGAGACGCGTCGCCGCACGGCGAACGGCTGCGGGTGGCGCTCTTCGACCGGAAGATCGAGGTTCGCCCGCTTGACGGATCGTTCGCCGAAGCCATCTCGAGCTACCTCGGCCGACCCGCGATGCTCGTCCGCGCCGAGGAGGACGAGCGGGCCCGCGGTTCGCATCCCGTCTCCATCATGTCGCTCGCGTCGGTGGAGGAGCTCGGTCGTCGCGCGAACGTTCCCGACCTCCCGGACCCCCGGCGGTTCCGGATGCTCATCGAGCTGGACGGGTGCGAGCCCCATGAGGAGGACACCTGGTCGGGTGGGCGTCTGCAGCTCGGTGGAGCGACCGTGCGGGTCGGCAGATCCGTGCCCCGCTGCGTGATCACGACGCTCGATCCCGATAGCGGGCAGCCGGACTTCCCGACGCTCGATGTGCTCGCGACGTACCGCCTGCAGGAGGGGCTGCTGATGTTCGGCGTGTACGCGGACGTCGAGCGAGCCGGAACGGTGCGCGTCGGCGATCCGGTGACCGCGCTGGACGCCTAGCGCCGCGTTCGCATCGAGATCCAACCGGTACGCTGCTCGGCGGAGGCGTCAGGGTTCCTGGTGGGCCCCGCGGTCTTCAACACCGTTGTGGGGGCGTAAGCTCCCAGGCGGGTTCGATTCCCGTCCGCCTCCGCCAATCAGGAACGGTGTAAGAACCGTGAGCACGAAGAAGTCTTAGACTTGTCGTCTCGTCCGTCCATGACGCTGCCCAGATACGCGCAAGGTTGCGGCTTGCTCCTCTTCGGGGAGAACCGGCTGGAGCACTTCCGGGACGCCTGGATCCGCGCAAGAGACATGTGACCATTGCGCCCGCCCGACGGGCCTCGCACCGCGACACACATGCGCCGAAGGGACGCCGCAGCGTCCCTTCGGCGAAGTATCTCGGTTAGTCGACCTGAATGAGCTGTCGCTCGGGATCGGCTTCAAGGAGCTCGGGAACCGTTTCGGGCGTTGCCACACCTTCGATGTTGACTTCCGGCAGCCATTCAAGCCAGGACGGCAGATACCAGTTGCGGTTGCCGAGGAGCTTCATCGTGGCGGGTACCAGAACGGATCGGACGAGGGTGGCGTCGAGCGCCACTGCGACCGCCAACCCGAAGCCCATCTGCTGCAACGCGACCAGCGAGCCCGCGGCGAAGCCACCGAAGACCGCCACCATGATGCCGGCCGCCCCGGTGATCAGGGCACCGGTTGTGCGCAACCCGTACGCGACGGACTCGGTGTTGTCGCCAGTGTGATCGAACCGCTCACGGATCCTGCTGAGCAGGAAGACGTGGTAGTCCATCGAGAGCCCAAACAGGATGGCGAACATGAACAGCGGCATCCCGGCCTCGATCGCCTCGACCTGGCCGAAGCCGAGCCAGCCTGCGATGTCCTTGAAGAGCTCGGGTCCAACGCCCCGTTGGAAGAACAAGACGAGCAGCCCGTAGGCTGCCCCCACCGATAGCAGGTTCATCGCGATCGCCTTCGCGGGGATGACCAGTGAGCGGAACGCCACGGTCAACAGCACGAACGATAGACCGAGCACGAACAGGAACACGATGGGGGTGTACCGCGTCGTCTGGTCGAGGTAATCGACGTTGTACGCGGTGTCGCCTCCGACGAGCACCTCGGCGGGCGCGTCGCTGAATAGCCGGGGAATGACCTCGTTGCGCAGTTCACGGACCGTATCCATCGCATCATCGCCGGATATGTCCCCGGACAGAGGCGCGGACACCAGCGCCAGGTCGCCCGCTTCGTTGACCTCGACCGAGGACGGGCCGAATGATGGATCGGCGTCCAGTGCCTCCTGCATGTTCTCCATGGAAGCCATCACCGACGGGGTGATGTCTCCATCGATGACGATCTCCACCGGCGAGCCGAGACCTCCAGAGAACTCCCTTTCCAGGACGAGGAACGCCTGCTTGGACTCCGCCTGATCGGGCAGTGTGCTCACACCCGAGAACCCTTCCTTGATACTGAAGTACGGGAGCGCGGCCACCACGAGGATGCCTGCGGCCAGGACCACGCTGACGACGGGTCGGCGCATGACCATACGGGTGATCCGATCCCAGAAGCGACCCTGCCTCAGTTGCGAGCCGCTCCTCCTGCCCCGGATCCGCAGCGCATCGACCTTGTCGCCCATGAGTGCCAGCACGGCGGGGAGCAGGGTCAGCGAGGCGGCGACCGCGACGATCACCACGAGGATCGCACCCAAGCCGATGCTGCGGTAGATGGTGTTCGGCAGCAGCAGCATGCCCATGAGAGCCACCATGACCGTGAGGCCAGAGAAGAACACGGCTCTGCTCGCAGTGGCACCGGTGTGGGTGATCGCATCGAGCTTGTCGAGGCCGTTGGCGCGTTCCTCGCGGTAGCGGGAGACGATGAACAGCGAGTAGTCGATACCGACCGCCAGGCCGATCATCGTGATGATGTTGGCGATGAAGAACGGCAGATCGAAGGCCAGGCCGAACAGGGCAGCCACACCGAGGGCGATGGCGATCGCCATCACACTCAGGATGATCGGGATCAGGCTGGCCAGGACCGCCCCGAACACCAACACCAGCACGACCAGGGCAACCGCCAAGCCGATGGTCTCACCCTGCTGAAGCCCCTCCTCAGCGAGCCGGATGAAGTCGTTCTCCAGCGTGGCAGGACCTGCAACGAGAGCCTCGAAGCCCTCTGGAGCTTCGACGCTCTTCACCGTCTCGACCAGCAGCTCGGCATGCTCACCGACGGCGGTGTGGTCGACCCCTGCGAGCGTCACCGGAAGCAGCGTCGATCGGCCGGTCTCGGAGACCGGACCCTCGTTCGTCAGGTAGCTCCCGACGTGTTGGACGACGTCCGGGCCGAGGGCTGCGATCGTGGATCGCAGCTCGCCGACGAAGGCCCGGTACTCGGGTTCGGTGACCGCCCCCTCGGCCGTCACCACGACGAACTCCGTACCTTCGTTGGGGCCACGCAGCCGCTCTTCCAACAGGCTGGCGGCCTGTTTGGCTTCGGGCTCGTTGGTGAAGTCGGTGTCGGTCGTCAAGGCATCGCCCAGGAATTGCGACGACAGGGCGACTGCGGTGAGCAGCGCGCCGACCCAGACGATCAGCGTCCGCCACGGATGGTGGCCTGCTGAACGGGCGAGCGATCCGGTTGATAGCTTCACTGGTCTTCCCCCTTCTCTTGGACGTACGAGTGTTCGTACGCTGTAAGTTATACGGCGTAAGATAACCATACGCCGTAAGACTGTCAAGCGCTGAGAAGGGATCGGGTGAGAAAAGTCCTTCCTTGCACAAGCGACGTGTCGCGTCGTCGTCTGGGGTTCAGGCCTTTTCGCGGAGCCGTTCGAGACCGTCGAGGATCAGATCGAGCGCGAACTTGAATTCGGCCTGGTCATCGCACCAGCCCAGCGTCGAATCAGGGTCGTCATGGCTGATCTCCATCATCATCCCGACGATGTTCGGGAGCTGATCCGCCATCTGCTCGAGCATGGCCGTGACGTCATCTTCCGCTTGCTCCTCGTCGTCTGGCTCGAACAGCTCCTGGCTGAATCCGAGGGCGCGACTGCCCAAGGCATGCATCGCATGATGCGCCAGGTCGTATGAGAAGCCTCCTGCTCGAAAGAGCCCGAGCAGGGCGTCGAAGTACCGCATCGTTGTGACGCTCACGGTGGTACGGGACTCGATGACATCCGCCGCCCATGGGTGGCGAAGCATCACCTCGCGGGCCGTCAGGATGCGCCGGCGCATGGCCGACTTCCAGTCGACCCCGCTGCTGGGAGCATCGAAGCCGCCCACGGCTTCTTCGATCTCGCCAACGATGGCATCGACCACCCCATCCAGCACGGCCTCCTTGTTGGGGACGTGGTAGTAGATCGACATCGCCTCGACCCCGAGCTCCTCGGCGAGCTGGCGCATGGTGAGCGACTCGATACCGCCCTCATCGGCGACGGTGATCGCGGCAAGCACCACCCGATCTTTACTTAATGGGATCCGGAGCTCTGCGATCGGTTCGGTCTCTGAAACCATCCGTCCCTGCTTCCTACCGCCGTCTCCTGCTTCCTACCGCATCCTATCGTACAATGTAAGTTTCGCTGGCAGATCGCGCCCTTGGTCGCATGACGCGGCCGCCGGGTGGGTAGGGTGCGTTCCATGAACGCGCAGCTCCAGGAGATCGCGGATCGGATCGACACCTCGGTCGAGGAGCTCCTGGCGTTCCTGGACTCCCCGGCCGGCCGGAGGCTGCGCAAGCACCTGGCCACCGGCTTGATCGTCTCGGTTCCCCTGGTGATGCGCCTCCCCTGGCTCAGGCGGACACCGATAGGCAAGCTGATCGAGCTGGGCGGCGGGGCGGCGATCCTGGTGAAGGGCGCCGAGCTGATCCGCGATTGGGAGCGCGAGCAGGCGGACGCCCCGCTACCCCGCGTGATCGACCTGCCCCCGCCGCGACCGGCCTAGTCTCGCTCAGACTAGCGGCCGCGCCCTGCGCCCCGTCGCGCGGGTCACCTCGCGCGCCGCACGGAGTCCCGTCTCGACACCGCCGTTGAGGTAGCCCTGGCTGTACGTCGACGTGT
>CAZDXK010000006.1:0-15791 GCA_964509215.1 uncultured Actinomycetes bacterium
GGGCGCGCTCCCAGTGCGGCCGCAGCGCCTCGAGGCAATCGCGGTACCCGACGCCCGATCCGAACACCTGACCGGTGACCGTCGGCACACCCGCCGTGAGCGCGTTGCGGTGCCGGAACTCGAGCCGGTCCATCCCCACGGCGTCCGCGAGCTCGTCGAAGAGGCACTCCTGCGCGATCGTCGATTGCGGCACGCCGAACCCGCGGAACGCGCCCGCCGGTGGCCCGTTCGTGTGCACGGCCACGGTGCGCGCGCGGTACGCGTCGTAGACGTAGGGCCCGCCGGCGTGTACCGGGACGCGGTTGGCCACCGTCGGCCCCCACGACGCGTAGGCCCCGGTGTTGAACTCCCCGGTGAAGTCCATCGCCGTCAGGCGACCGTCGCGCGTGGCGCCGATCCGCGCGCGCAGGCGTGAGGGGTGCCGCTTGGTCGTCGACATCATCGACTCGGGTCTGGTGTAGGTGATGCGCACCGGCCGGCCCAGCTTCCACGCAGCCAGCGCGAGGTAGGGCTGCACCGACAGATCGAGCTTGCTCCCGAACCCGCCACCGACCGCGGTCGGCTTGATCCGGACCGCTCCCTCGGGCAGGCCCAGGATCGCCTCGAGCTCGACGCGGTCCATGTGCGGAGACTGCGTGGTCACCTGCACCTCGACCCGGTCGCCGATGCGTTCCGCGTACCCGGCCTCGGGCTCGATGTAGGCGTGTTCGATGAAGCCGGTCTCGAAGAGGCCCTCGACTTCGACCTCCGCCGCCGCGAACGCGTCGTCAAGGTCGCCGCGGCGCACGTTGCCGCGGACGAGGATGTTCCCCTCGCGCGTGTCGTGGATCCTCGGCGCGTCGGGACCCAGCGCGTCGTCCATCGACATGACGGGCGGCAGCTCGTCCCAGGTCACCGGGAACGCCGACAGGTCCAACGCCCCCGTCGGAGCGGGCTCGCCGACGACCATCGCGATCGCCTCGCCGCGGAACCGCACCTCCTCTTCGGCGAACACCGGCTGATCGGCCGTGGCGGAGATCACCCCGAAGCGGTTACGGCCACCGATGTCGGATGCCGCCAGCACCGCCAACACCCCCGGTGTGGCGGCGACGTATCCGGCAAGATCGCCGAGCCGGAAGCGAGCGCGGTGGTAGGGCGAACGCACGACCCGGATGACGAGCGCCCCGTCGGGTGCCTCGTCGGCGCCGAAGACATCCGAGCCTTTCACCTTGCGTTCGCCGTCGACGCGCCACACGCGATGGCCCACGGCCTTGCCGACCGGAGGCGGCGGCTCGGCGACCTCGGCCGCCTGCACGCCCATCACGGCCGAGATGATCTTTCGGTACCCCGTGCAGCGGCACAGGACGCCCCCGAGCGCGTCCATCACCAGCTGCTCGGTGGGCGCCGACGTGACCCGCAGGAGCGCGGCCGCCGAGACCAGCATGCCCGGCGTGCAGATGCCGCACTGCGCGGCACCGTGCGCGAGGAACGCGCCCTGCAGGGCGCTCACCTCGCCGCTCGCGTCGAGTCCCTCGAGCGTCTCCACCCGCCGACCTTCCAGGCGTCCGACCGGCGTCATGCAGGCGCTCACCGGTTCGCCGTCGAGCAGCACCGTGCACGCCCCGCAGTCGCCCGCGTCACATCCCACCTTGGTGGCGGTGAGCCCCAGGTCGTCGCGCAACACGTCGCTTAAGCGCCGCGCCGATCGGTCAGCCTGCACCGACGATCCGTTCACGTCGAACGTGACCGTGCTCACCGGTCACCCCCGCAGCTCTCGAGCGCGCGGCGCACCAACACCGACGCCGCCTCTCGCCGGTAGCCGGCAGTCGCGCGGACGTCGTCGATCGGGCTGAGCGTGGAGAGGTGTTCGGCGATCGCCGCCGCGTCGACCTGATCCGTATGTCGGCCCACCAGTTGCGCTTCGAGCGATCGCAACCGCTGCGCTATGGGCGAGCATGATCCGACCGCCACGCGCGCCTCAGCGATACGACCATCTGCATCCATCGCGACCACGACCGCCACCATCACGACCGAGATCACCAGGTAGCGCCGTAGCCCGAGCTTCAGGAACGCAGACCGAGCATCTTCTGATCCGCGCGGGATGAGCACCGCGGTCAGCAGCTCGTCGGAGCGGAGCGCCGTCTGCCGGTACCCGGTGAGGAACGTCTCGAGCGGCAGCACCCGGCTCCCTGCCACCGACATCAGCTCGACCGATGCATCGAGGCTCAGCAAGGGCGGGATGCCGTCGGCGGCCGGCGACGCGTTGCACAGGTTGCCCCCGACGGTGCCGGAGTTCTGGACCTGGACCGAGCCGACCTCGATAGCCGCGGCTCGCAGGCCGTCGAAACACCCTGGCAGGGAGGCGGCGGCGACGTCGGCCCATCGCGTGAGCGCGCCGATCCGATACGCGTCTGCGGTCTCCTGGATACCCCGCAGCTCGGAGAGTCCGCCGATGTCGATCACCGGCTGCGTCATCGTGCGTCCCACATGCTGCGGGTACAGATCGGTGCCTCCGGCCAGCACCACGCAGCCCGCACCCCGCATCTCGACGGCGGCGGCGACATCGGCCGGAACCAGGTAGTCCACTGGCATCACTTCCTGGGGGCATCGCTCCCCGGCGGAGCTTACCCAGTGTCACCATCCGAGCGTCGGCCCATGGGCGCGCCATCCGATGACTTGGCTAAGTGCGGCGTCAGACTAAGCTTTCTCCGAATGGCCGACCGCGATTCCATCGCACGATCTGGTCGATGATGGGCCCTCTTCGCGTGTCCCGTTCGATCCTCGTTCCAGAGCGCGAGCTCAAGTGGCGGTTCAGCCGTTCGTCGGGGCCCGGCGGTCAGTCGGTGAACACCGCAGACTCGCGCGTGGAGCTCAGCTTGGATCTCACCATGACGACAGCGCTCGGGCCCGTGCAACGGGCCCGAGCGCTGCAACGCCTGGCCGACCGCCTGGTCGACGGCGTGCTCACGGTCACCGCGCAGGAGGAACGCTCGCAGCTCCGCAACCGCGAGATCGCCCGCAAGCGCCTCGGCGACGTCCTGGCCACCGCCGTCGCGCCACCGCCGCCCCGCCGACGTCCGACCCGCGCGAGCCGAGCATCGGTCGAGCGCCGCCTCGCCGACAAGCGCCGCCGCGCGAAGATCAAGCGGCTCCGTCGCCCCGACGAGGATTGAGAGTCCCGTCCGTCGAAAGCTCTCCCGCGGGGAACCGCAGGGCGCCTCGGAGGCGTCCAGGAACGAACTCCAACCCCCGGAAGGGAGCACGCCATGAACGTGTCTCGCAGGTTCCCGGCCCGGCTCGTCCTGGCCCTCGCAGCCGCCGCAGCAGTGTTGGCGATCGGTGCGGCGACCGCATCTGGCCAGGAGGTCGCTCCGTCCGATCAAGCCTCCGACGGGGGAGGGATCTCCGGCATGACGGGCTCGACGGGTGTCGCCGTATCGGGAACCGGGGCCGTCCTCGGTGCACCGGACGTCGCAGTCTCCTCCGGGATCGCCGCTCCGGCGTGGTGTTGCGGAACATCTGGCTATGTTCCGGGCCTCACGACCTACGGGCAGGCGACCGTCGATACAGAGGGTTCGGCGGCGCGCGATGCCGCGATCGCCGCGGCGGTGCAGGACGCTACGTCGCAGGCGCACGCCGCGGCCGATGCGGCCGGCATCACGCTCGGCGCGATCATCGACATGCAGGTCTCGGCGACGCCGTACTACTACCCGATGATGGGCGTCGCCTCCGGATCTGGATCGTCACCCGGTTCGGCTGGCGGCACGGGGATGGAGCCCGCTCCGGACATGTACCTCGGCTCCGTGAGCGTCACGATCACCTGGGCGCTCGGCTGAAAGAGCCTGCTGTGTCGGAGGCGCCGAGTAGCGCTTGAGGACCCCCTCACTTGTCCGAAGCGGGTTCTCGACGCGTGTCCCATATCGGTATGGTGAACGCATATCACCTCAGATCGCCGTTCGGCTGCCGGTGCCCCTGCTCGAGCAGATCGACGAGCTCGTCGAGGGTGGCCGGTTCGAAACCCGGGCAGACGCCGTCAGGGCAGGCATCGAACAGCTCGTCGATCAGGAGCACCGGCGGCGCGTGGGCGACGAGATCGTCGAGAGCTACACGCGGTTACCGCAATCCGAGGATGTTGACGAGGATCTCGGCGACTTCCCGCCATCCGAGCCCGGCGATGCCTGAGCTTGCACGCCACGAGATCTGGTGGGCCGAGCTCCCCGACCGAACGCCGCGACCCTATCTGGTGCTGACGCGCGACCAGGCGATACCGGTCCCTGCGGCGTATCGTCGCCGCTCCGGTCACAAGGACCGTCCGCGGTATCCCGACCGAGGTTGCCCTCGGACCCCCGGAGGGGCTCCCGACCGAAAGCGTCGCGTCGTTCGACAACGTCGAGACCGTGCCGAAGTCGGCGTTCACGCGTCGGCTCGGCGCGATCGCTCCCTCACGGGAACACGAAGTGTGTGAAGCGCTCCGAAGCGTCGTCGACTGCTGAGCCGGGGACTTCAACACGTCGAAGAGCGGCGGAGACGAGCTCGCCGTCGACGATCACGCCGTAGGACACGCCGGGCACCGGTTCGCGGGCGACGAACGCGTCGACGAGCCGATCGACTTCAGCCAGCGCGTCGTCGATCGCCACGCGAGGGACTATCGCACGTTCCCTCGCCCTTCAGCCCGGCGTCAGCCGGCTGACGCCGGGAAACGCGCCCTACCTCCGTCGTACCAAGCGCGAGAGCGTCGCGATCGCGATGCCGACGCCGGCACCCACGGCGATCGCCATCGGTGAGCTCGCCAGGACCCGACCGCCTTCCTCGACGGTGACGTTCGGCGAGACCACGACACCCACCAACGCGCGCGGCCCGATCCTCGCTCCGCCGGACGCCACGACGACCTGGGCACCGCCGTTCTCGATCGAGACGTCGCCGTTGGCGACGAGCGGACCGCACCCCCCGTTGCGGATCGTGACGCTGCCGTTGGCGAGCACGGGACCGCACCCGCCGTTGAGGATCGAGAAGTTGCCGTCGGCGGCGACGAAGCCCGCGCCGGATCCGGTCAGGTGCACGTCGCGCGCCTTCACGAGCCCGACGAACGACTTCGTCACGTTCGCGTCGGACTGGAACTCGAGAGAGCCAGCGGATCCATGACCTCGTTCGTCCATGTCGACCTCCGGGCTAGGCGGTCAGATCGCGGCCCAGTTCGCGACCACGGGATGGTCAGCCGCGACTGCTCCGACCGACGCGGCTCCGCCGGGCGCGCCGAGCCCGCTCACAGCGTCGCTGAAGAACTCGGCGTTGATGGGCGTGAACTGCCTCCACTCGGCCGGGACGTCGTCCTCGTAGAAGATCGCGGTCACGGGGCACACCGGCTCGCACGCCGCGCAGTCGACGCACTCGTCCGGCTGGATGTACAGCATGCGCGTTCCTTCGTAGATGCAGTCGACCGGGCACTCGTCCACGCAGGCAAGGTCCTTCACGTCGATGCAGGGCTCAGCGATGGTGTACGTCATGGTCCAGCCTCCTTCATCCTGCTTGCCTCTTGGCCCATCATGTCGGCTGAAGGCATCACCGGCAAACGTCTCGGGCGTAACGGTAGGGTGACGACATGACCTATGTCGCCGCCGAGGAACGCTACGACCGTATGGTGTACCGCTTCTGCGGCCGTAGTGGCCTGCAGCTGCCGGCGCTCTCGATGGGCCTTTGGCACAACTTCGGGGATCCAACCCCGGGCGATTCGCAGCGCGCGATCCTTCGCACCGCGTTCGACCTTGGGATCACTCACTTCGACCTGGCGAACAACTATGGCCCGCCGTACGGGAGCGCCGAGACGAACTTCGGCAAGGTGCTCCGGAAGGACTTCGGTCCGTACCGCGACGAGTTGGTCATCTCGACGAAGGCAGGCTGGGACATGTGGCCCGGCCCGTACGGTCAGGGCGGCGGTTCCCGGAAGTACCTGCTGGCGAGCCTCGATCAGAGCCTCGCGCGGATGGGTCTCGACTACGTCGACATCTTCTATTCGCATCGCTTCGATCCGGACGCGCCTCTGGAGGAGACGATGGGCGCGCTCGCGTCCGCGGTGCACCAGGGCAAGGCGCTGTACGCCGGGATCTCGTCGTACTCGCCCGGGATGACGCGCGAGGCGTCGCGCATCATGCGCGAGCTGCACGTCCCGCTGCTGATCCATCAACCGTCGTACAACCTGCTGAACCGCTGGATCGAGGAGGAGTTGCTCGACGTGCTGTCGATGGAGGGGATCGGCTGCATCGTGTTCTCGCCACTGGCGCAGGGAGTCCTCACCGACAAGTACCTATCGGGGGTACCGGAGGACTCGCGGATCAACCGGCCGGGCGGCGACTCGCTCCAGCCGGAGCATCTGCGCGATGAGAACCTCGCGCGCGTCCGCGCGTTGAACGAGATCGCCAAGGCGCGCGG
Organism: uncultured Actinomycetes bacterium; assembly: GCA_964509215.1. GTDB lineage: Bacteria > Actinomycetota > UBA4738 > UBA4738 > HRBIN12 > JBBQVZ01. The sequence continues at coordinate 6,406 of CAZDXK010000006.1, forward strand.
CCAGAGCCTGGCGCAGATGGCGCTCTCGTGGGCGCTCCGCGACCCGCGGGTGACGTCCGCGGTGATCGGCGCGAGCCGCCCGGAACAGGTGATCGAGAATGTGGGCGCCCTGGATCACCTGGAGTTCACGCCCGAGGAGCTCGCCGCGATCGAAGGCCACGCGCAGGAGGGCGGCGTCAACCTGTGGGAGCGCCCGTCCAACGACGAGCGGCCGTAGGCGCGCGGGTCCGGCCCGCCGTAGGCAGCAACCCGATCCCGCGGCCCCTTGCTCCGCCAGCGTGGCATGGAGGTCCGCCAGAAGACGAGGATCGCGCGGTCCCCCAATCAGGATGGATCGAACGTCGCGTTGTCCGGGTTCTCATCCACGGGCCGTACTTTTCGTTCCACACGCCGGGCGGGCATCGTGTCGCGTTGTATCAGCTCACCCGGCCCGAGGCTGCCGGCCGCTTCGACGGCCGCCGGGATTTCTGAAGACCGAAGCACGGTCAGGCGAGCCAGGCGGCCAGCTGCTTCGCCTCGTCGTCGAGCTCGCGTCGCGCTGCCCGCGGCAGCGGCTCGAACGGCGAGACCACGACGCGGTTGCCCTGGTGCTTCCACGTCCCCGCGACCTGCCCGTCGATCAGGAAGCTCGGGAACGAGTGCGGAGTTTTCGTGTCGAAAAGCTTCGGGCGGAAACGCTCTGGCAGGATCTGCGCCCGGCGCGCGTGCACGAGCAGCGTGGCGTCCCACGTGGGCAGGAACCGGACCGACGCCGGGACGTCAGCATCGGGGAGCGGCGCACGCGGAAGATCCAAGAGCTCTTCGCCGCGCGCGTCGCCGAACCGGCGCAGCCGCATCCGCTCGAGTACCGGCGCGAGCGTCGAAGGCGAGATGCCCGCCCAGCTCGCGATGTCCTTGCGTGACCCCGGCCCGAAGGCGCCGAGGTAGCGACGGACGATGATCTCGAGGCCCTCGTCGGGCGTGGTGTCGGGAGATCCTCCCAGCCAGTCCTCCGCCAGGCCGTAGAGATCGGCCGAGCGGCGCTCCCACGTCCCGGATGGCGGCAGACGCAGCGGTGTCGACCCACCCGCCCACCACGTTCCACATCGTTGAGCTCACGTCGAGCTCCTCTCGGAGCTCCTTCCGCCGTCGAGGCCCGTCGGCCAGTAGCACGCGCACCCGGTGCGCGACGGCCGCCACTTCGGCCTCGGAGATCTGCCCGCGCGTGACGCGGAGCGACCACTTGCGACCGTCCTCACGGATGCCGGCCGCCAGCGGCCAGTAGTCGCGCGCCGAGACGACGTGGATCGTCCCGCGCATCAACGTTCCTTGCACGATCGTGCGTCGCTCGAGCGCCCCCGTCAGCTGCGCGCGTTGGAAGCCGGCCAGCCGGGTCCACAATCCGATGTAGGAAGACGGCGCGTGCTGCGCCTGCACGCCGCCCATCCGCTCGACCGCTTTCGTAAGTGAGAGGTCGGCCCGTTCCAGGAGCATCTGGCGAGCCAGCAGCGCGCGATTCAGCTCGCGCTCGGTCAACGTCCGCTCGGTCACCGCCGGAGTTTACGGGGACCGTATCCGGCTCGATGAGCATCCATGCAAGGGTGTGGTGGATACGGGAGATGGGTAGGCTCCGCGGATGAAGGTACGCCGTCGCGCCCGTCTGGACACCTCGCAGATCCAGGACCGTCGCGGTATGTCTGGTGGAAGCATCGCCGTCGGCGGGGGAGGTCTGGGCCTCGTCGTCGCGATCGTGATCGTCGTCGTCAACGCGCTCGGCGGGGGTGACGCCGGCTCGGTCCTGCAGGATCTCTCCGGTGTCACGGTGGGAAGCGGAACGTCGACGTCCGATCTGAGCCATTGCCAGACCGGCGCGGACGCGCAGGAGAGCCACGATTGCCGGATCGTCGCGTACGTGAACAGCATCCAGGACTACTGGGGCGGCCAGATCAGCAACTACCGCGAGTCGCCGACGGTGTTCTTCACGGGACAGGTCTCGAGCGCCTGCGGCCAGGCAACCTCGGACGTCGGTCCGTTCTACTGTCCTGCCGACGCAAAGATCTACATCGACCTCGGATTCTTCCAGGATCTGGAGGATCAGTTCGGGGCACAGGGCGGCCCGCTTGCCGAAGCCTATGTGCTTGCCCACGAATACGGGCACCACGTGCAGGACGTCCTAGGGTTGTTCGAGCAGGGAGGAGGCGGTGGACAGGGGCCGCAGAGCGACTCGGTCCGGACCGAGCTACAGGCCGATTGTTACGCGGGCGTGTGGGCGGCGAACGCCGTCGACACCGGCTACCTGACGGCCCCCACCGACCAGGACCTGGCCGATGCGCTCGACGCCGCGGCCGCGATCGGGGACGACCGGATCCAGCGTGAGACGCAGGGACAGGTGAACCGCGAGACGTGGACCCACGGCTCGTCCGCGGACCGAAAGCAGTGGTTCCGGACCGGGTATTCGTCGGGCGATCCGAACGCCTGTGATACGTTCCGCGGTCCCGTCTGACGCGGGTTCAGCTGAGCCCGTTGCTCTTGCGGACCCGCTCCACCGTCCAGCGCATCGTCTCCACGAACGACTCCCGAGCGTCGGGCATGGAGAGCTTCGCGAGCGTGATGTCTGGATAATCGGGCTTGTCCAGCTTGAAGCCCGTGATGCTTCCGAGCTTCCCGCGGAGCGTTTCCTCCTGCTCCGCGATCCTGAACGGATTGATCCGCCGGAGCGTCTTCAGTTGCACGGCCACGCGGCCGCCCTTGGAGAAGAGCGCGAAGAGCTCGATATCGGTCAACATGCCCGGGATGACGGACACGAACGCCGCGCCCGAGGTGTTCGGAGGCTGGTGGGTGGATCGCAACCGCATCGACGACGTCGCGTCGATCAACATCCGCGCCGTCATGGCCGCCTGCTCACCGTGCGTTTGCTCGACGGTTGTGACCAACTCTTCGATCCAACCGGGTTCGGTCACGGGCTTCACCATAGCTGGACTCACCATAGCCTGAAGTCGATCCGGCCGGTGACCCGGGGGCGGGGCGACTCCGGCCCGCTTCCGGGTCCCGGGACCTTCGCCCGTCCCGGCTCTGGACTCCTCGCGGAGGTGAACCGCACCCACGGCGTGCCGGAAACCGGGGTCGATCCGGACTACCCGCCGGCCTCCAGGTTCGCTTTCAGCATCTTCATGCCTTTGTTCGTCGCGGGCTTGATGAATCCGCCCAGGATCAGCGGGAACAGCACCCCGCCGACGCCGTCCGGCTTCGGCATGTCGATCGTCCGGTCGATCCTCGTCGCGTCCCCTTGTGGCGTGAGGACGTATGTGTTCAGGAAATTCTCACCCTTCTCCCGTCCGGTGAATTCGATCTTTCGGGAGGGTTCGAACGCCGTCACCTCGACGTCGTTGCGATGGTCCGCGTCTCTGGGGACCCATCCGTACGACGTGAACGTGCTGCCGAGCTGCACCGGGCCGTCGATCCCCTCGACGCGGTACGCCTTCGGCGACCACTCCGCGTGCTTGTGAACGTCGGCGAGATACGCGAACACCTCGTCCGGCTTCCGGCTCACCAGCACGCTCAACTGCGCCTTCGCTCTGCCACTCATCGGAACCCTCCTCCCGGGCGCGACCACCATAGTCGCACCCACCCCCACGACGAGCGGCAGGCGGGGGAATCGACATCTCCCTCAGGGTCGATCCTGTGGCTGCGACTCCACGACTTCGGTCGGCGCGCTGTGGACCGCGGGGATCCGGCCCAGCTTGCCGGCCTGGTAGTCCTCGAACGCCTGGCGCAGCTCGTCTCGGGTGTTCATGACGAACGGACCCATCCAGGCGACCGGCTCGCGGATCGGCCTGCCGCCGAGTAGAAGCACCTCGAGCGCGGGCGAGCGGCTCTCCTGGACCTCCGCCGCCCGGACCCCGATCGCGTCGCCGGGTCCGAACACGGCCAGCTGGCCGGTCGCGACCGCGATCCCCTCGGGGCCCACCGTTCCCGCGCCGGCGAGCACGTACGCGAGCGCGTTGAACGCGGGATCCCACGGGACCTGGAGGCTCGCGCCGGGGGAGAGGGTGGCGTGCACCATGGTCATGGGCGTGTACGTGTCGCCGGGGCCCGACTGCCCGGCGAGGTTTCCGGCGATGACGCGGACGAGCGCGCCCGCGTCGGTCGAGGCGAGCAACCGCACCTCGTTGCCGCGGAGGTCCTGGTACCGCGGCGCCGCCCACTTCTCCGCCTTCGGGAGGTTGACCCAGAGCTGTAGCCCGTGGAAGAGACCGCCGCTCACGACGAGGTGCTCCGGCGGCTTCTCGATGTGCAGGATGCCGGCACCCGCCGTCATCCACTGGGTGTCGCCGTTGGTGATGACCCCGCCGCCGCCGTTCGAGTCCTGGTGCTCGAAGATCCCGTCCATGATGTAGGTGACGGTCTCGAAGCCACGGTGCGGATGCCACGGCGTGCCTTTCGGCTCGCCCGGCGCGTACTCGACCTCACCCATCTGATCCATGTGGATGAACGGATCGAGCTCGGTCAGATCGACGCCCGCGAACGCACGGCGGACGGGGAATCCTTCGCCTTCGAAGCCGCCCGGCGCGGTGGTCACGGAACGGACCCGGCGCTGTGTCGCGGTCTGGTCGATCTGCGGCAGGCGCCGGAGTGTGGTGATGTCGTCAACGGTGATGGCAGGCATGGGTGGTCCTCCTTCTCGCTCCGCGTAACCGCCGGAACGGTCGTGCCTATTCCGTACGATACGACGCCCCGAAGTGCCTCACGCCGAAGGGAAGGACTCCGTCAACACTCGGTCGAGCGTGCTGACCAGCACCTCCGCCTCCTCGCGCGTGATCACGAGCGGAGGGCGGATCTTCAACACGTTGCCCTGCCGTCCGGTCGTGCCGACCAGCACCCCGTGCTCGCGCATCGCGTTCAAGACGACACCCGCCTCGGCGGTCGCGGGGTTGCGCGCGTCACGGTCACGCACGAGCTCGACGCCGATCAGCAGCCCGAGAGAACGAACGTCGCCGATCAGCTCGTGGCGGGTCATGAGCGTCTCCAGCGCGTCTCGGATCCACGCGCCCTGCTCCGCCGCGTTCCGTTGAACGCCTTCCTGCTCGATCACATCGAGCACGGCGAGAGACGCCTCGCACGCCACGGGGTTGCCGCCGAACGTGCTGAACCACTCGGTCTCCCGGGCGAATCGATCCACGATGTCCGCCCTCGTCACCACCGCGGCTACGGGATGCCCGTTGCCCATGGGCTTTCCCAGCGTGACGACATCGGGTGCCACGCCGTGCACGTCGAATCCCCAGAGGTGCGACCCAGGACGGCCGAACCCCGATTGGACCTCGTCGGCGACGAACAACCCGCCGGCCTCGCGCCAGCGCCGCACCGCGTCCTGCAGGTACGCGGGCGGGGGAGTGAGGATGCCGTCGCTCGTGAAGCCGGAGTCCACGACCATAGCGGCCGGGCGAACGCCACGCCCGGCGAGCGCGGCGACCGCCTCGTCGACGTCCTCCGCGTATCGGGTCGACCAGTTCGGCTCCTCACGCCGGTGCCGACCGCGGTACCCGTTGGGAGCCGGCACGGTCTCGACGTTCATCTGAGCGGTGCTGTTCTGCCGATCCTCCGGCCATTCCTCGGGCGAGAGGTCGGCGAGCGCGGTGGTCACGCCGTGGTAGGCGAAGTCGGTGACGACGCCGCCGGTCCCGCCCGTGACGGTCGTGGCCAGGCGCCACGCCAGGTCGTTCGCCTCGCTCCCGGAGTTCACGAGCATCACGGTGTCGAGCCCGTCGGGCATGGTGGCGATCAGCCGCTCCGCGAGCTCCAGCGCGGCAACATGCAGGTAGCGCGCGTTCGTGTTGAGGGCCGCCGCCTGGCGGGCGATCGCTTCCACCACGCGTGGATGCGAGTGACCCACCACGGGGACGTTGTTGTAACAATCCAAGTACGCACGCCCCTCGGCGTCGTAAAGCCACGCGCCGCGCCCGCGCACCAGATGCAACGGACGATCGTACGTGAGCGGCGAGATCGCCGACCCGAGCAAACGGCCGCGTCGTTCCACCATCTCGTCGATCGAGGCGCCGGCTCGTGGCACGGCGCGGTCCGGCCTGGTCGCGGCGAGCATCGCTTCCCGGATCTTCCGCTGGTACTCCGTGAGTCCCAAGTCGCGGTAGGCGTCGAGCATCGCCCAGACGCCCGCGTCCCACCCGGTGATGTATTCGGCGTTCTCCGGGTAGCGACGGACGCGCCACGCCGAGATCACCGCGGTCGTGGCCCACCGCGCCAGCAACAGGTCGGGCAAGACAGCGATCTCGTCGTCCATGAACGGCGTGACGGAGGCGTATCCAGCCGCGGCTGCCTCGAGCGACTCGAAATGGTCGGGGCGCTCGCCCATCAGGGGTTCGACCGCCGAGACGAAGTCGCAGATCAGCGCCGAGTGCGCCATATCGCCGAAGTCGACGATGCCCGAGACGCGCTGCCCGGCATCGAACAGGCAATTGTCGGGGGTCAGATCGTTGTGGATCACCTGTGCCCGCAGTTCGCCGAAGACCGGGTGTACGTGCTGCTCGAACCGGTCGAGCACCTCGTCGACCACGGCGCGTCTGGCCGCGTCCGGGATGTGGCGCACCAACGGACGGAGCTCCAACGCGTGCTTGACGTTCCAGAGCAGGGGATGTCCGGCCGAGGGGTGGAAGAAGCCGCGGAGGGCACGCCCGAGCCGCGCGCACGCGGTACCGAACGAATGCAACGTGTCCGGGCGAAGCTGGTGGGGCTCCATGGTGCGTCCCGGCAGCAGCGTGACCAGCCGCACGATGTGGGAGCGGCCATCGGGGCCGGTCACGTGGGCCTGGTACCCGGCGTCCACGGTCGGGACCAAGCGCATGACGGGGAGCGTCGGGTCGGTGCGGGCGACGTGCAGCATCGCCTGCGTCTGCATGTCGATCACACCGGGATCGTCTGCGGGGTTGCCGATCTTCAGCACGAACCCACGGCCGTCGTCGGTGGTGATCTCGACGTTCTGGTCCCGCTCGCTGACGAGTGGCGATGCGGCGCCGTTCACGCCGAAGACGTCCCTCGCGGTGCGCTCGGCGTCCTGCGGGGTGAACGCGGGCGGCGGCGCTTCCAGCGGATCGGGCTCGCCGGCAACGTTCGTCGTGTCCGCGGCGATATCCGTCATGGGAGCATCACTCTAGACAACCGGGCGTGCCGTCAGAGAGCCGCCGGGACAGGGAGGTCAGGACGAGGCCGAGGCGGCGCGCTTCTCTTCGTACATCTTGGCGGTCGCGTCGAGCATCGCGAGGTAGTTCATGATGCCTTCGCGAGCCTCCTGCGCCGCGTCCGACAACCCCGTCAGCTGGTCGATCTTCCAATGCTTGAAGAGGACGGGCAGCACGACCTGATCGTGATGGATACGCAGGTCGTAGATGCCCGCCTTCGCCATCTGGATCGCCTTCGCCTTGAACTCGGGGATCTCGATGCCGGGCATCTGGAACCCGACGACCTGCCGGTTGATCGCCATCATCATCGCCGATGGGTCGATCTCGAGCGCGGCCTTCGCGAGATCCCGGTAGAAGACGTAATGGAGGTTCTCGTCGACCGCGATGCGTGCGGTCAGCTTCACGATCAGCGGATCGTCGGTGTACTGACCGGTGTTGCGGTGCGCGATCCTGGTCGCGAGCTCCTGCAGCGAGGTGTAGACCAGCCCGTCGAGCGGATCGCTGAAGAACCCGCCGTTGCCATCAGGGTAGTAGCCGCGTGACACGGTCTCCATGCGCCCCCGCTCCAACGCCACGGGGTCGAGGCCCCGCGTCACGGTCAGGTAGTCACGCAGGACGATCGCGTGCCGTCCCTCCTCCGCGGTCCATCGCCGGACCCACTCGCCCCAGACCCCGTCGCGACCGAACGTCTCCCACAGGGCGAGGTGGTAGTAGGGCAGGTTGTCCTCGGTGAGGAGGTTCACCTCGAGCGACAGGCGGGAGATCTCGCTCAGGTGACTGTCGGTGGGCTCCCATGGCTCCTCGACGTAGTTGCGTCCTACCTCGTAAGGCACGTACTCGTGCGGGAACCACTCGGTCGCTTGCGAGAGGTGTCGTTCGAGACCCTTCTGCAGCGCAGGCTCGAGCTGCGTGAGCATGTCTTCGGGGGGTACGGCGGTGTCATGGGTTGGTCGTTGATCCAGCATGGTTCCCTCCAGCCGGCGCTCGTTCGCCGTGGGCCGGGCGATCCGTGATCGCGACCGAGGGCTGGGGTCGCTCATCGCCGGACAACGTGCGGGCGTTTCCTTCAGCTTACGGCATCGGTCAGGGGATCACCGTGAAGGCGTCGATCGACGTCTGGGTTCCGCGGGCGGCCGGGCGAGCCTGGCCGAGCACGACGATGCGCAACTCGTGCACGCCGAGGGCCAGGCCGCCGATCGAGCGATCGGCCGTAGCCGCGGTGCTCGCGTAGTTGTCCACGGTCTTGAGCAGCGCCCCGTCGATGTAGATCTGCGCGCGGCCCTGGTGGGGTCCCCGAACGGTGTGCCAGTCGACCCCTGTTCCGTAGAACGCGAACGTCGCCGCCGTTCGGGCCTGGTCGCTCACGGCCACGTCACCGCCGGACGCGGCCGAGTTTCTCGCCTTCCCCCATTCGAACCGCAGCTCCGGGCTCCAGATCACCTTTCCGCCGGCCTCGATCGCGTCGACCGCGACCTGGGTGTCCGTGGCTCCAGGCGCGCCTTCCAGACCGAGCACGCGGATCGTGATCGTGTGATCGCCCCGTGCGAGATGGCGGAACGACCTGGCCACCTTGAACGACATCGACGGCGCGTACTGGTTGAACGTGCCCTTCGCGCGGCCGTCGATCCACACCGAGGCCTTCCCTTGCGACGGGCCCATCACCGTGTACCACGTCACGGTCCTGCCCTTGAACGCGAACGACGCCGTGGCGCCTTCGAGGTGATCCATCGCGTACGAACGGCCGAACGCCTTCGTGGACGACACCGTGCGCCACGCGTAGCTGATCGCTGCGCTCGCCTGCTCCACCTCGGTCGGTGCCGCGAAGTCGGCTTCGGTCGTCGTCGCCAGGTTGGCGCCGCGATCCACGACCGGGGAGACCGTTCCCGACGGGTTCACGATCGCTTGGTAGCTCTCCCCGGGAACGAGCGGTCCGGGCGGCTGGAGCACCGCGAGGATCACGTTCCCCGTCTGGCAGTTCACCTGCTGGCCGGCCTTGGATGCGCACGTGATCGCGGCCTCCACGGGGACACCCGAGGACATCGCCCGCAACGACACGCTCTCCGACGACACTCCGCGCACGACCTCACTGAAGGAAATCGTGACGGGTCCGGTCACGCCCGTCGGTGTCGCGATCGTCGCCACCGGGGCCACCGTGTCGGGAGACGGGATGACGATCGGCGCGAAGTCCAGCCCGTTGAAATAGTCAAGGTCGACGCA
>CAZDXK010000006.1:15891-19379 GCA_964509215.1 uncultured Actinomycetes bacterium
AGCCACTGCAGCACCCAGTCGGTGAGCTGGGCGGGCGAGAGATCGCCCGAGCGCTCGAGGTCCAGCACGGGCAGGATGTTCCCTGGCGCGAGCTGCGCCGTGTCGACGAAGTGATCCGCTTCCGCGATCGGGTTGAACGGATGCAGGTCGGGCCGGGCGAAGTGGTACGCGCCGAACACGATGCCCGCGGCCATGGCTCCGGCGCGGTTCGTCGAGAAGAGCGGATCGTTGAACCCCGTGCCTTCCGTCGCCTTGGCGATCGCGAACCGGACCCCCGAGGCGGCGACCTGCGTCCAGTCGATCGCGTTCTGATGATGGCTGACGTCGATCCCGGGGAGGCTGTCGGGAGGCGGCGCAGGCGCCTTGAGCGCGTGCGCGCGGTGCGGCGGTGCTCGTCGAGGAGACGTCTGGGCGACGGCCGCCGTCGACAACAGCGTCGAGACGAACGCGAGCGCCGCGACGGCGCCCGTGATCGCGCGGGATGCCCGTCTCAGTGCCGCGGCTTCAGTCCGGTCGTGAGAGAGTCGCAGAGCGGCGTCACCTGGCCGAAGATCGTCTTCGACGAGACGAGGAACACGCCCGTCTTCACGTCGAACGTGCCCTTCATGAGCACCACGCCGGTCACCCACTCGAAGAACGACCCGCCGAGGCTGGTATCGGTGCCCCAGATCGCGCCGCGGCCCACGAACGCGATCGTGCTGCTGCCGTCGCCGTTGGGCTTGACGGTGACGAGCGAGTTCTCCTCGAGCAGCATGGCGCCGCCGGTGCCTCCGGAGTACTCCGTGGTGGTGCGGGTGCGGAGCGTCTGCAGGACGATCGATCCGCGACGGTCGGTCCACGTGGTGAGTGTTCGCGGGTCACGCTGGGTCACCATGGCGGTGAACCCACAGTCGACGGGCAGGCCGACGTGCGCCGGGACGGACTCCGACGTCCTGCCCGCGGCGAGCGCGGGCTGCGCCCCGACGAGTAGGACGGCCGAGAGCGCGAGGGTGCCGAGAGCGATCGACTTTCTCATCGCGACAGCGTCTCATGACCTGTCAAGGACGGCATTTACGATGCTGCCGCCGATGGACGCGTGCCGATCCCGCTCCGAACGACCTCGCGCATGGTTCGTTCCCCGCACGCTCTATCGGTTCCTGGAGCGGTCGGTCGAGATGCGGCCGATCTCCCTGCACTTCGTCGATCACGACCTCGAGACAGCGTTCCAGACCGCGAACTTCCGGGAGAGCCTGCCGTACGTCCGCCTGGCGCACGTCATGGGCATCGTGCTTTGGGCGTTCTTCGGGTTCTTGGCGGACATCGTGCTCGCGGGCGACCATGGGACCGACCTGGTGCTCCGCTTCGGCATCGCGATACCGGTGCTCGCGATCAGCCTCGGCGTGACGTACTCGCGCCCCTTCCCACGGATCTGGCGCGAGTGGTTGTCCTTCGTCCTGTTGGTGAACGCCGGCGTGTGGTCCACGCATCGGGCGTTGGTTCCCACCGCGCCTGCCGACTGGGCCTACGCCGGCCTGATGGTGATCCTTGCGTTCTGCTACATCCTCAGCCGCTTGCCGTTCCAGTACTCGTCGATCCTGGGCGCCGCGATGATCGCGTACCACAACGTCGTGAGCTACGGGATCCTGCACGACACGAAGAAGGAGCTCTGGCTTTCCGATTCGTTCCTGGTGTCGATCGCCCTGATCGGCATGGCGGCGGGATTCGGCCTGGAACGGAGTACGCGCTTGGTGTTCCTGCGGGAGCGGCAGTTGGATCGCGCGCGTCGACGGGCGGACGACCTGCTCCGCAACACATTGCCGGGCTCGATCGTCGACCGGTTGCAGGCGGGGGACACGGCTCCCGAGGCGGCACAGATCGCCGATCGCATCGAGAGCGTCACCGTTCTCTTCGCGGATCTGGTCAGGTTCACGGAGCACGCTTCTCTCATCGCCCCGCACGAGTTGGTCGTCGTGCTCGACGACGTGTTCACGCGGTTCGACGAGTTGGCCGACCGCGTCGGGATGGAGAAGATCAAGACGGTCGGCGACGCATATATGGCTGTCGCCGGCGCGCCCGATCCCCGGCCCGACCACGCCGGAGCCGCCGCCGAGATGGCGCTGGAGATCATTGGGTGCCTCGACGGTGCCAGATGGCCGACGGGCGAGCCGATGGATGTACGGGTCGGCGTGGCGTCGGGCCCCGTGGTCGCGGGCGTGATCGGCCGGCGGAAGTTCTCGTATGACCTCTGGGGCGACACGGTGAACCTGGCGAGCCGGCTGGAGTCGCACGGCGAGCCGCGCCGGATCCTGGTGTCCGAGCCGACGTACGAGCTGTTGATCGGCCGGTTCGAGTTCAGCGAGCCCTGCATCGTGGAGCTGAAGGGGAAGGGTCCGACGCGGGCGCGGTTCTTGCTGGGGCGTGCCGGCGATCGAGGCTAGACGGGGTTGGTCCAAGCGCTGCGACCCTCGGCGTCGGTGGCGACGACGCGCACGAACGGCAGGTCCTCGATATCGGGCCGGAACCGAGCACGCACCACCAGCCCGTAGTCGTCCCGCTCCAGGATCCGCGCGCCCTCCTGGCGTCCCCGGTGGTCGGCGCGGACCGTCCATCCTTCTTGGTACCGCGTGTGCAGTCCCACCGAGCGGCACGGGCTGCAGCGAACCTCGATCGTGTCGCCCTCGCGATGCACGTCGTGCAGCACGGGTCCGTTCGACGCATAGGTTCGACCTTCACGCAGCGCGTTCAGCACCGCGTCGCGCGATCGATCCGCGGCACACACCATGGTCCACGCGTCGCCGATGTCGAACAGCGGATAGTGACTGTCGTCGGTGGCGATCGCCGACAGATGCAGACCGGACTCGAGCGCCAGGTCCCAGAGGTAGGACGAATCGCCGCGGCCGGTCTCACGTTCGGAGCTCGCGTTGAATAGCTCCAACCCTGTCAGCCCCTCGGCGCCGATGATCACTTCGGGAGAGAGCCCGCTCCAGTACGGGTGGGCGACGAACGCGGCGCCGCCCTGTCCGGTGATGAACGCGGCGGCCGTCGAAAGGTCGGGGAACGTCTTGAAGTCGTAGTTGTCGATCCGCTCCCAGTACGCGTGGTCGCCCCCCGGATCCTCAGGCAGGGCGTCGATCCCGATCGCCAGGATCTCGGTGTAGCGGCCCTTCCCGAGCGGGTCGACCGCGAGCTCGGCGCCGGTGATCACCAGCAGGTGCTCGGTGGAGGGCGCAGACGTCAGGGTCCAGTGGTCCGTGATCGCGAGGACGTCGAACCCCGCCCACTCGTAGTGTTCGGCTACGGCGCGCGGTTGAAGCTCGCCGTCCGTGTCGGACGTGTGCGTGTGCAATGCCGTCTTCAACCAGACGCCGTCGCACTCCCATGCTCCGATCCTCGCTCCCACGCCGGGTGATGCTAGCCGCTCGCCGAGACTTCGGTGAGGGCGAGCACGCCAGTGAGCTCGCGGATCGACCGCTCGGTGATCGGCGTGACGACCAGGATCACCTCGTCGG
>CAZDXK010000007.1:0-18925 GCA_964509215.1 uncultured Actinomycetes bacterium
TGCGGCTCTCCCGATCCATCGCGTCCGAGTCGAGCGACAGCTGCGCCGGATGCAGCCGGAAGCGGCCGAGCGTCTGCGGCAGGATGAGCGGCTGCTGGAGGCGGAGCGCTCTCGCGTACCAATCGTAGTCCCCGCAGTTCCTGTACTCGACGTCGAAAGGACCCACCTTCTCCCAGAACGACCTCTTCGCCCAAACGGTCTGCTGTGGGATGCAAGACCAGCCGAGCCCGACGTAGGATCGGAGCGTGAGACGGACGGGCTGCATCCGTCCGAGGGATCCGCCGTTCGCGTCGACATACTCAACCCCCCCGCACAGCCATCCCGCTTGAGGGTTCGACGCGAACGCGCGAGCGATCGACCCGAACGCACCTGGCGCGATCTCGTCGTCGGCGTTGATGTACCCGATGATGTCCCCCTCCACCAGATCCATACCGCGGTTCACGGCGTCGTACATCCCGCGATCGTCGGTGGAGACGACCACCCGAGAGGGATGTCCGCCGGCGATCTCGACGGTCGAGTCGGTCGAGCCCCCGTCGACGACTACGTGGTCGATCTCGACGGCGTCGCTACGCTGAGACCAGATCGAGCGCAGTGTCTCCTCGAGGAACCGCTCAGCGTCAAGCGTCGGCGTCACGACACCGAAGCGAGCGACCCTTCGCGCTTCTTCCTCTCCCACCATGATCCCACCCCACGATGTCGCTGTGATCGTCTCGAGACGGTCCGTCTTGTAAGTTACCTGCTCATGACGAACCCACGGCCGATCCTGGTCACGGGAGCGCATCGCTCGGGAACGGGATGGGTTGGGAGCATGATCGCTGCCTCCCCTTCGCCCCCGGTCGCCTACCTGTGGGAACCGTTCAGTGTGCTCCATCGTCCGGGGATCTGCGACGCGAGGTTCGACCGGTGGTTCCCTTACGTCTGCCGGCAGAACGAGTCCACTTACCTCGACTCGGTCGCCGACATGCTCGCGTTCAGATACAAGACGAAGGCCGAGCTGCGGTTGCTCCGATCTCCGAAGGATGCCGGAAGGCTGGTTCGCGACTGGAGAAACTTTCGCAGATACCGCCGACAAGGCGCGCGACCCCTCCTCAAGGATCCCATCGCGGTGTTCTCCGCGGAGTGGCTCTGCGACAGCTTCGGCATGGACGCTCTCGTGCTGATCCGGCACCCGGCCGCCTTCGCCAACAGCATCACATCACGCCGTCTCCGGCATCCGTTCGGCGATTTCCTCGCCCAGCCGCTGCTGATGCGCGACCTGCTGGGCCCCTTCGAGGACCAGATACGACGGTTCACCGCCGAAGAGCAGCCCCCGATCGATCAGGCGATCCTCCTGTGGCGCATCATCCATCACGTCGTCCTGGTGTATCGCGACCGCCGGCCCGGGTGGTTGTTCCTACGGCTCGAGGATGTCGCTCGAGACCCGCTCGTCCAGTTCCAACGCATCTACGGCCGACTCGGTCAGGTCTTCGACGAGAAGGCTGCGAGGCTCATCGAAGAGCACAGCAGCTCGTCGAACCCCGCGGAGTCAACCGATCCGGCAGACCACCGGAGAGACAGCGGCAAGAGCATCACGGCGTGGAAGGCTCGGCTGTCTGACGACGAGATCCGCAAGGTCAGAAGCGAGGTCGAGCCGATCTCGAAGGAGTTCTACTCGGATGCCGATTGGTGAGCCGGCGAGCACGCCGCGCCCGCTGTTCCTGCTCTCGCTTCCCCGCTCGGGCTCCACGCTCGTTCAGCGGGTGCTCGCCGTTCACGAAGAGATCTCGACGGTTCCAGAGACGTGGCTGATGCTTCCGCAGGTCTATGCGATGCGTGAACAGGGCGCGTTCGCCGAGTACGGCCACACCCCCGCGTCGCGCGCGATCCGGGAGTTCGCCGACAGGCTGCCCGGCGGGCGCGGCGACTACGACCAGGACCTGCGGCGGTTCGTGCTCTCGCTGTACGCGCGAGCATCCGGCGGGAAGGGCACGTACTTCCTCGACAAGACGCCGCGATACCACTTCGTTGCAGATGACCTCTTCCGGATCTTCCCCGACGCCAAGGTGATATTCCTGTGGCGCAACCCACTCGCGATCGTCGCCTCCATCACCGAGACCTGGGGCCGAGGAAGGTGGAACGTGGGCCGCTGGCGGAATGACCTCTATGATGGCGTCGCCAACCTCGTGGCCGCCTACGAGGCCAACGCGGCCAGAGCCCACGCCGTCCGATACGAGGACCTCGTCGAGAACCATCCCGAAGCCTGGCAGAAGCTCTTCGACTACCTCGAACTTGCCTTCGACCCGTCGGCGCTGAGGGAGTTCCGCGCCGTCGACCTCCGGGCTCGCATGGGCGACCCAACGGGAACGACGCGGTATGAGACGATCACCGGGGAGTCGCTCGAGCGGTGGAAGATGACGCTGAGAACGCCGGTCCGCAAGCGTTGGTGCCGTAGCTATCTCGAGTGGATCGGCGAAGCCCGGCTCTCGACGATGGGCTACGAGATGGAGGGGCTGACCGGCGCCCTTGAGGACGTGCCGATCAGCGCGCACCGACTTCCTTCCGACCTGGCGAGAGGAGCGTACGCATGGTTCAACCGCGTCGGACGTCACACCGCCGCCGCCCTCCTATGGAGGAAGCGACAACGCTAGCTCTTGTCAGTGATCGAACGGCCACACTTCGAGGCCGTGAACCGCGTTCCGCAGATCCATCGAGACATTGATCGACCGCCGGATCTCCGGCGGCTCCACCCGATACGCCGTAACGGTCGCCGGCGAAGACCCTCCCACGATCAACTCGTCGCTCACGACCGCGAGCCCCCGCCCGAACGCCTGCCTCGCCATGTCTCTGGACAATCCGGTGTTGATCAGCTCCTGCTCGTCGTAGGTCGCGAGCGGGTACGAGCGCGAGATCCTGCCCCTTCGATCGAGCGAGACGATCCGATCGGTGGCCGTATGGTTGAGGAGCACGCCATCATGGAACGGCCGGGCGTTATGCGAGCCGTACGGGATCCGGGCGAACCGCTCGAGCCGTGAGTCTCGGATCCGCCACAGCGTCCCGAGGCCCGTCCCCGCCACGTACAGCGTCCCATCTTCCACCACGATGTTGTTCAGGTGGCAGGTGTCGCCGCGAGCGGGTCCGGCATCCCCTTCCGGGTCGAACACAGAAAGGTGCGGTCGCGGACGGACGTGCAGACGTCGACGGCCCCGCCATACCTGAGGGAAACGCAGGCAATAGCCTCGACGGAAGCGCCCCTGCTCCAGGTCGAGCTCGAGGATCGAGTCGAACCCTGTCGACGTCATATAGAGGACGTCCCCGGCCACCGCTATCTCGTGGCAGTGCTGCAGATACGGGTTCTTGAACGAGCCCTGCAGCTGGAAGCTCGGGTCGTAGACGAAGATCTCATCGCTCGCTGCCAGGAACACCCGATCTCCGCTGAAGGCGATCCCCCGCAGCCCGCGATCGGCACCTCTACCTTCCCAACTGATCCCCGGATCGTTCCAGTCGATAGCCTGTTGGATCCCACCTGTCTCCAGGTCGACCAGGTAGACGCCGCCGTGGCTCTCTCCCTGATGGGTCGACCGGACGACCGAGCTGAGGATCACTTTCGGGAGCCGCACGGGCGTGGAAGAAGCGCACATCTCGCGAGTATAGGGTGGCCGTCCCATGCTCCCTGCGCCGTAACCTCACCGGAGCGATCAGCGGGGCGGCCCGGGCGCCTTCCACGCGACGCAGCGCCGTTCCGCTCGATGGTACGCTTGGTTCCCGCCAACTCCTCCCCCAGATCCCGCATGTGTCGGAGGCCCTAAGCATGGCCGGTCGAGAAGCAAGAGACACAGATCCGGCACGTCCGGAGTTGCTCGCGATCGCCGGGACGGGGCAGAACGGGGCCACGCTGCTCTGCAGGATGCTGGGCGAGCTCCCCGGGTTCGTGGGCGTCGGCGAGATCGGGCGCCTATGGGATACGGGGCTCATCGAGAACCGGGACTGCTCGTGCGGCGTGCCGTTCCGCGGATGTCCGTTCTGGACCGAGGTTGGTGACATCGGGTTCGGTGGATGGGACAACGTCGACGGCTATGAGGTGTCCCGGCTGCGAGAAGCGGTCCGGCTGCGACGGCCGCTGCGATCGCTGCCGCTGTCTCCTATCTCCGAGATCCATGCCCGCTCGGCACGCCATCTCATGCCGTTCCGGCTGGCCGCTCGAGTGTCGCCGGAGTATCGGAGCAACCTTCGTGGGTACGCCGATCTCATGGGTCGCTTGTACGGGGCCATCGCTCAGGTGGCGGGGGCCCACGTCGTGGTCGATTCGATGAAGTTCCCGTACCACATCCACGTGCTTCTCCAGGTGCCCGGCGTCGACCTTCGCTTCGTCCACCTCGTTCGGGACAGTCGAGGAGTGGCGCACTCACAGACGAAGACGGTGCAGAAGCAGGGCACGGCCGGACGGCGCCGGCGCCAACGCCACCCCTTCAGGACCGCCCTCCGGTGGGACTGGGTGAACCTCACGATCCATTCCCTGACGCGGGCCGGAGCCCATTCGACGCTCGTCCGCTACGAAGACGTGGTTTCCGATCCGGCGGAGCAGCTCCGCCGGATCGCCCGATTCGCCGGGGCTCCACTCGCCTCGGATGACATCTCGTTCGTCCGGGGAACCGAGGTCGACCTTCCGGGCGGACACCTCGTGGCCGGCAACCGGATGCGTATGGAGGCCGGTCCCGTCAGGCTCCGTGTCTCGGACGGCTGGAAGACGGAGCTCCCGCCCAAACAGCGCCGGCTGGTGTCGGTGCTCACATGGCCGCTCATCCGCCGGTACGCCTATGTGGGTCGAGGAACCGGAGCCGGGGGGGCCTGACGCAACATCCGTTGATCGGCCGCTCCAAGGCGGCCGTCGGGCTGGACACCTTGGCGTTGCGGCCCGGTGTCCGGGCGTCCAAGCGCCATCATCAACCCATAGAGGGAGAAGAGCGTCACCGACCTTCCCATGCCCGAGAAGAGCGGATTGAAAGCAGCGGCTGTCAGCCAAGCGTTGAAGGCGACCAGGAGGACACGCATGAGGGCCGCGTGTTGCGGCTGCCCAGACGCCACGAATCCGCGATAGCGGTGGATCGCCGTCCGCTCGATCCAGACGATCCAGCCGACCAGCAAGAGGAACCCGAACGCTCCACCGCTCGCGAGGAACAGGACGTAGTCGTTGTTGTACGGGTTGTGGAAGGGCGCACCACCACCGATCTGCCGGTACACGGTGACCGTGGTCTCCCCGCTGAAGGCATCGCCGATCAACGGAGACTCCGCGAACTTCTGCACCCCCGCCTGCCACAACGCGAGCCTCGCGGTGCTGTTGTTCTTCTTGCCCACGGCGGAGAAGTAGTCGTCGGCCAACTGGATCGTCCTACTGAAATTGAACAGGGCGATCACGATGAGAAGCACAACGGTGATCCCGGCGACATAGAACCGCGATCTCGTCCCCTTTGGTCGGGTAGCGAAGAACGTCACGAACGAGATCAACACGACGAGCGCGGCGGTCGCCGACGGATAGGTCACGAGAACGACGACGGTCAGGAGGCTGAAGACGATCACCTTGGGCCACCGCTTCGCCACGACCAGCGCCGCGAAACCCATCGCCACGTACATGAACTCGGCGTTGCGGTACGTCCTCGAAGCCTTCAGGCTGGGCGAGAGGCCGGAGTTCGCTACCGCGTTCAGGAACACGTACAAGAGCCCGATGGCTCCGATCGCGAAGATCACCTTGCGGACCTCTTCCTCGGTCGGATCCTCCAGCATCAATAGGTAGAGGAACGCGATCGACATCGGCAGGAAGATCGGCAGGGCCGTGGAGCTCGTGTGGAGTTGGATCCGGCCATAGATGCTGCCGATCCCGCCGAAGAGCATCAGCAGCAGCAGCACCTTGTCGGCGAAAGTCGCACTCCGGATCAGCCCCGTCCGCGACCTTAGCCGGATCGCCATCGCGCCGATGAGGGGGATGGCGAGGATCAGGTAGCGAGCGGCGGTCCCCTTGTCCAAGAACTTGGTGAAGTCGAGCGTGACGACCACGAATCCGACGAGCAGCACCCGCATGAACAGATAGGAATCGGTTGGGACGGCTCGCGGCTCCCTGCCATCGCGCCCGGCGCTGAGCACCGGGACCGGCTTACCGCCCATCCGCCTCGGTACCTTCGGCGTCATCCGTCAGATGGTAACCGTAGGGGCGGATCCGGTCGCCTACCGTGCGATCGAAGAGGGCCTCGAGCTCCGGATCGAAGGATCGCCGCCATCCTCCGATGGCCCCGCTGCGGAACGTGGGACTGTCCGCGGAGAAGAGACGATCGCCGATCCGCGCGAGCGCGCGCCTGTCGACGTCCACGCCCAGGAAGTCGTAGATGGATCGCAGGGTGGCATCCTGTCGATCCCGATCACCTCCTCCATCGGGCCCGACGAGATCCTCGAAGCGAACGACGAGCGCGGCGTCGAGCCATCCGGCGAAGTAGTCGAGCCTGTCTCCGATGGACACGACATGGTGGTCTGGATCCCCGGCGATCGCCAAGCGGAGCCGTTCCTTCACGTCCGGGAGTCCGTCGAACACCGCGTGAAGCCGGTGGTCCGTTCGCTTCGAGACGTAGTGGACCTGGGAGACGACGATGTCGCGAGGGTCGCGGATCAAGAAGATAGGCTTGAGACCTCCGCGAGCGATGACCTCGGGGTACCCGGTATTGAATCGGAGATGCGCGGCGACGACCTGGCCCGGACGCACCTTCGCAACGAGCCCGGGAACGCCACCCCATCTGTCCACGTTTTCATCCGAGACGGTGGGGAGCAACTTCCTGTAGAGCCTGGGGTGCAGGCAGATGGCTCGCTCGAGGAGATGGGTACCGGCCTTCGGGATGCTCACGCAGAGAACCTTGGGCGCGCCGGGGTCCCGAACGCGGTATCGGAGCTTTGCCGGGGACAATCCGAATCGTTCGAGCGTCCACGCGCTGAGCGGCAGCGACTTGAGGATCGATGGAGTCATCGACCCTTCACCGGCGCCTACCAGCCCTCGAACGTCCACCGACGGCGATCGCGTCTCGGTAGGCGGCCTCGAGGCCTTCGAGTCCGCGTTCGGGACTATAACGCTCCTCCCATATGCGAAGCGCCCCCGCCCCCAGTCGCGTGGACGCCTCGTCGTCGAACCCCCGGACGGCCTCGGCCCAAGCACGGGGATCGTCCACGGTGACCGGCCGGCCCGAAACCCCGTCAACGATGGCTTCCGGAAGCGCGCCAAGATCGCTCGCGAGTACCGGCACACCGGCGGCATACGCCTCGATGATGGACCGGGGTGCCGCCTCGTACCATCGCGAAGGCACCACAAGAGCTCGTGCGTGGGCGAGGATCCCCGGGACGTCGGATGCCGGCACGGGCCCTCGGAACTCCACTCCCGGCGGCGCCGCGGCCCGGAGCGAACCGGCGTCGGGGCCGTCACCGACGACGAGCAGCGGGGCCGAGGACGCTCCCATCAGACGCCAGGCGCTCAGCAGGGTGTCCACCCCCTTCTCGTGCGCCAGACGTCCGAGGAACAAGAAGTAGTCGCCCGGGCCGCTCCGCCGATCCACCGGCCATGTGAAGTTGGGTTTCACCCTCACCCGGTCCTCCGGGATCCCCGCCTGCACGTGCTTGCCTCGCACGAACTCGCTCACCGCCAGGTATCGAGTGACGAGGTCGAACGTACGAAGACCGCGGTGGAGCCCAAGCGAGCCGGCGAGCGCTGCGCTCCCCAGCGCTGAGCCCCGATAGCACCGGTGCATCACGCCTCGCCATGGGAGGTGCCCAACGCAGTCCTCGCAGGGTCGAGCATCGCGCAGGAGGTTGGCCGGCAGGCACATGAGACGGAAATTATGGAGCGTGACTACCACGGCGGCGCCCGCGGACGCTGCGGCACGCAGCGCCGCCGGCGAGAGGGTCGGGAACAGGTTGTGCGCGTGAACCACTTCGACGCCGTGTCCCCCAACGATCTTGTCGATGGTGTGGGACGCCCTCCCGGACCAGACAGCCGACGTGCCCGCGCGAAGCTGACCCACGAGACCCGCAGCTTCCGGCTCCGGAGCGAAGACCCACACGTCGTGGCCGGCCTGTTTCAACAACCGCGCCTCGTCCTCGACGACTCGGTTCTCACCGGAGGCGGCTCCCGAGAGATAGCGCGAATGCACGATCAGGATGCGCACAACAACCCTTAGGAGTGGCTCGTGGACGGGATCAGCGCACGGTGGATCACATACGCCTGCTCTTTCAACCTCGCGAGCTTCGGGTCTTCGAGCTCGCGACGGCGCGCGTCCTTCTCCTCGAGCCGCGAAGCCGTCGGACGCGCCACCCAGTACGTAGATCTTCCGTATTTCTGAAGGTTCTGGGCCTCGATCAACCGGAAGATGTGAGCCTCGTTCTCCTCGGTGTGATCGAACTCTTTGAACGCGGTCCCGAACCGATCGTTGATGGCGCGAACCACCGCCCCGAGATCGCCGGACACGGATGCGAGGGGCGTCGTCAGGACGCGATCCTTGTAGGGAAGCACATGCCGGTGGTATCGGATCCAACTCTGCAGGGCCGGCTTGGGGGGGATCTTCCGTCTGATCATGTGAGCAAGCGTCGCGTCCATGGGATCTCGGATGATGACCACGGTCGGCGTTCCCATCTTGGCAGCGACGACGACCTGAGCCGCGGCGTGGGTGTGGTGGGCGGTCTTGACCGGTCGGTGTTGTGCCAGCTCGAACGCCAGGATGGCGAAGGTGCTCCCCGATCGTCCGAACCCTTCGACGACGAGCTCCGTGTCCGGTTCCACGAACCTGTGCTCCATGTCCGCGTGCCAGCGGCGGGCGAGCGGCATATAGATCCGCGGGTGAACATTGACGACGTATCGCGTCCGGTATTGCATCTCACGGACCTTGGCCGCGAGCCGATCCTTCATCGTCAAGGGTGCTCCTTCTCGGGAAACCTGGCTACTCCGGAGGTGTTCTCGGCGACGCACCACGAAGGCGGTCTCGAACGATCCCGACGACGAACCGTGGGTTGCCCAGGAGGTAGCGGCGCCACAGCCTCCTCGGCTCGGATGCAAGCCGGTGGATCCACTCCAAACCCGAGCGCCGCATCCATGAAGGGGCACGCTTCATCGTCCCCGCCACGAAATCGAACGCCGCGCCGACGCACAAGATCACGGGCGCGGCGTGAAGCTTCCGGAACCGGAAGGCCATGAGGTCCTGCTTGGGGGCGCCGAGCCCGATCCATAGCGCTTGCGCCCCCGCATCCTGCATCCTGCGGGCGCTCGTCGCGATCTCCTCGTCGGTGAGCGGGCGGAACGGGGGGGACTCGGCGCCGACGATCAGGATGCCCGGATAGGTCTCCTCAAGACGTCGCTTGAGACGCTCGACGGTCTCCGGCGTGCCACCGTAGAGGTAGTGCCGCAGACCTCGGTCTATCCCCCACCCCGCGGCAAGCCCCGTGGCATCGGTGCCGCTCAGCCGCTCGGTCTCGGATCCGAACATCCGCGCTGCCCAGGCGACGGGCATCCCGTCGGGCACGTTGAGCGCGCCCGTGTTGAGGATGTCTCGGTACTCAGGGTCGCCGCGAGCCTCGACCGTGGGATGAGCCGCACAGAAGTGCACGACGTGGCTATGACCACAAGAGAGGAACGTGGACAACGACTCGAGGAAGTTCTCCGGCGTGATGGTGTCGATCCGCACCCCGTTCACGCGAGGCCAGTCGGTCCGGACCCGACAGCGTCGCTCAACCCCCTGGCCGGACTCCGATCGATCTGGCTGGACGGAACTCACCTCGTCATCCCGCAGCCGCCGCCCCCGCCTTGTGGGACTCCTTGGGCGGGGTGCCACGACCGGTCAGCATGAAGTCCAGGATGTCACGGACCTCGTCCGCGTCCTTCGAGGCGAAATACCAGTCGAGGGTCCGCTTGAGACCTTCGACGAACGGCACCGTAGGCTCCCAGCCGAGCAGCTCTTTGCCGAGAGAGTTGTCCGCGACTCGGTTCATCGGACCCACGGGCATGTCGGGCTGCGTCACGATCTCGGGCTCGTAGCCCGCCAGCTCGCACACCATCCGGACGGCATCGATGACCTTGACCCGCTCCATCGTGCCGAGGTTGACGGCCGTGCCGTCCTCGATCGACTCCGCGGACCTGATCGTTCCCTCGACGATGTCCTCGACGTAGGTCCAGTTGCGGATCTGCTCACCTGTGCCCCACACGAAGAAGGGGTCCTGCCGGAGGAACGCGCGCGCGATCATCGCGATCACCGCGTGATTCTCCACACCTCGGGGACCGTACACCGTGAAGTAGCGGCACGAAGCCGTCTTCATCCCGTACTCGTTGTGCATGGCACGGAGCGTGAGCTCTCCGGCCATCTTGGCGAGCCCGTAGAGCCCGTCGGGATCGTAGCCCGGGGCCTTCTCCATGTCCTCTGTGAGGTACAGCGTCTCGCCGGGGTCGGCCTGGAGGTAGAGGGGATAGATGCAGCCCGAGGAGGCGTAGACGACCTGCTCGACCTCGGCGTCGATAGCCGAGCGGAACAGGGTGGAGTCGAGCCCCAGGTTCGTGGAGCAGGCGTACTGATGGAGATCGACGTACCCGCGGCCGCCGTGATCGGCGGCAAGGTGGAAGATCACGTCCATCCCGTCGACACACTTGCGGGAAAGGTCGGGATCGCGCAGATCCCCGCGGATCAGATCGATGGAGCCGTCCTCAACGACCTTCCTGATGTTGCTGTGTGTACCGCTCGAGAAATCGTCCACCACACGCACCGACGCGCCACGTGCGAGCAGCGCGTCGACCAGGGTTGAGCCGATGAACGAAGCGCCACCGGTGATGAGCACGTTCCTCGATGACCATTGATACGCCACTTGGATCCCCTTTCCGTTCCTGATGTTCGTTACTCGCGACCGGCGAGTGCCGCCCGCCAGCGTACCGACGATATCCCTCCCCCACATCAGGCGAAGGTGTACTCCCGGCCGACCAAGAGGATGACCGTTGGACCTGGAGCTTTCGGCCTAGAGGACGCCGGCGAGAGCCATGGGCTCCCCGAGGTGCCCGTGCGCCGCCCCCCGTGCCTCCGTCGCGACCGGACGGCGATCATCTCATCCTCCTGCCGATCACGTGACCACGAAGTTCGTGGCGCTCTTGGCCATACCACCCGGGGTCGTGACCTTGATGGGCGAGTGAGCGAAGCCACCCGGGACGACGGCCGTGACCTGCGTGTCGGAGTCAACCGTGAAGCTCGTGGCCGCGATCGCGCCGAAGCTCACGCTCGTCACGCCGGTGAAGCCTGATCCGGTGACCGTCACACTGCTGCCTACCAGCCCCGATGGTGGATCGAACGACGTGATCGACGGAGCACCCGGTGGCGGCGGGCCTCCGGACGTGACCACGAAGTTCGTTGCGCTCTTGGCGGTACCACCCGCGGTCGTGACCTTGATGGGCTTGTGAGCGAAACCACTCGGGACGACGGCCGTGACCTGCGTGTCGGAGTCAACCGTGAAGCTCGTGGCCGCTATCGCGCCGAAGCTCACGCTCGTCGCGCCGGTGAAGCCGGATCCGGTGACCGTCACACTGCTGCCCACCAGCCCCGACGGCGGATCGAACGACGTGATCGAAGGTACGGGGGGTGGCGGCGGTGGGGTGCCGGAGAGGGTGAAGCGGGCGAAGCCGGATTGCGGCACTCCGGAGATCGATGTGAAGTAGCCGCCTACGAAGAGGGCATTGCTGGTCATCTGCATGGCGAAAGCGCCTATGGCGTTCGGCGGGTTCACGCCCGAACCGGGCGCGCTCTGCCCACCGAACGGAACGATCTGCGGGAACCAATCGCAGAAGACGCCGCCGTTCGTCGGGTTGAGGCTGATCAGGCCGTGGACGTAGACGGTGCTCGGGCAGGTGGGAGGGCTGATCTTGTAGTCGAGGACGTTCGTTCCGAAGTGGCCCCCCACGAACAAGCGGGTGCCGTCCGGCGAGAGGGCCAGCGACTCGGGGTTGCCGGGAGTGCCGCGCGTCCACTGGGAGGTCGCGCACCCACCGGCCGCGCACTCACCGGCGGACGAGCTCGTGCTCATCGTGTACCGCTCGATCCCGTTCGGCGTGCGACCGTACCCGATGAAGACGGCTGACGCGGTCGGCACGATGGCCCAGACGACGTTGGGGCCCTGGTAGGGATTGCTCGTGGATTCGCCCGGGATCGTGGCCCACTTCACCCGCCAATTGAGGAGTGAGCCGTCAACCGTGCTCACCTGCGCCAGGGTGTTCCGCGGGACGCCATTGATGTAGAAGAAGTTCCCCCCGACGAAGAGGCCGTTGCCGCCGGGGGCCAGGGCCATGCTGTGGATGTTGCCCGATCCGCCGTTGCTGGTGGGCCCGCAGCTCGTTCCCGGAGGGAGCTGGCTGGGGCACGGGTTCGTGCCGGCGGCCGAGGTGGGTGCCCAGGTGGTGCTCAAGGCACCGGTCGTCGCTGAGATCGCCGCCAGACGCTGCCGGGCGATGCCGTCCACGTCGCTGAAGTTCCCGCCGAAGTACACGAGGGTGGCCGTTGCCACGATCGCTTTCACCGGCAGGTTGGGAGCCACCGTGACGTTCGGGTTGAGCGCCCCGGTCGCCGTGTCGACGGCAGCGAAGTTCTCTCGCGGCTGTCCGTCGACGGTGTCGAAAGTGCCGCCGATGTAGAGCGTCGACCCGTCGGTCGAAACGGCCAGCGCGCCGACCTCTGGCTGGTCCGCCACCTGGGTGAATTCGACCGTGGGCACGAACGTTGGGATGTGTGCCCCCGTCGTCATGTCGAACGCGGCAAGGTTCGCGACGGTGGTCTTCTGGCCGTTCGGACTGATCGCCTTCTTGAACTTGCCACCGACGAAGAGGGTGTTGCCCGACTGTGCGAGGGCAAATACCTTCCCGTTCGTTCCCCACGTCGGATCCGGCGCGCTCGAGAGCGCATATGCGGGCTGCGCGATCGCGACGAGCCCAGTCGTGGCTACGATCAAGGCCACAAGGCGGGAGAGCTTCCTTATGAACACGCCGTAGCTCCTTCCATCGAATCGGCGCTCGGGGGAACGCCTGCCCCCACTCCGCCGCTGTACCTCGGCCGGGGGATGCCGGGGCGACCAACGATATCGGGAGGCTTCCGAGCCGGCATCCACCGTTCGGATGAGCCACCGCGGCAGATGGCCAGGTCCTTCCGGTCGAGTGGGTCCTAGGGCGGATGCGGGGCAGTGGGTCCTAGGTGGTTCGGACCCGTTCCTTCGACCTCCGGCCGATTGTTTGCGCGATCCCGGATGACCTACACTCCGGCACCTTGTGAAGATCAAGATCTTGTGCACCCTCGGACCCGCCTCCCTCCGCCCCGATGTGCTTCGGGGTCTGGACGAACGGGGTACCGACCTCTACCGGATCAACCTGTCCCACACGTCGCTCGAGCGGATAGAGCCGACGATCGAGCTGATCCGAAGCGTCTCGTCAACCCCGATCTCACTGGACACGGAGGGCCCGCAAGTTCGCTGCGGATACGTGGAGGACGACCTCACCTTGGATGAGGGCCATGAGTTGATCCTGACCGGGGAGACCATCACCGGAGACCGCGAACGGCTCACCCTGTGGCCCCGCCTCGTCTTCGAGACCCTGTCTCCTCGAACGCTGGTCGGCATCGATTTCGACGGCGTGGTCCTACGGGTGGAGACCGTGAGGGAGGGCTCAGCCGTCGCGACCGTCATCCGTGGAGGCCGCGTGCGATCCAACAAGGCCGTCACGATGGACCCTGCTCCCCAGCTCCCGGCCCTGTCCGAGAAGGATCGGGCGGCGATCGAGATCGGCTCGCGCCTCGGGATCGCCCACTACGCGCTCTCGTTCGCGAGCCACGCCCGGGACGTCGACCTCATCCGTGAGGCCGCTCCGGCAGGGGCGCATATCACCGCAAAGCTCGAGAGCCGCCTCGGCGTGCGCAACATGGATGGCATCATCGAGGCGGCAGATTCGGTCATCATCGATCGTGGCGATCTCTCGCACGAGGTGCCGTTCGAGAACGTGCCGTACTACCAGAAGGTGATCGTCCGGCGCGCGAACCGAGGCAACCGTCCGGTCTACGTCGCGACGAACCTGCTCGAGTCCATGGTGACGACCCGCACGCCGACCATCGCTGAGGCCAACGATATCGCGAACACGCTGCTGGACGGGGTGCATGGTTTGGTGCTCGCGGCCGAAACCGCCATCGGGATCGACCCCCTCGGTTCCGTCGACCTCGTGCTCCGCGCGATCGATTCCTTCGAGCGAGCCAGCCAGGGCGATCTCCTCGAGGAGGACCGCACCCATATCGGGCTCGTCTCGTAGGATCGAGGTGGTCGTCCGCCCTGCCGCTGGATGTGAAGGTAACATGACCCAGGTCAGAGGTTTGCGGTCAGAGGTTTGCGGTCAAGGGTTTGCGGAAGGACATGGCCTAAGCCGTTCGTAGCGCGTGTGGGGCCTTTCGGATGGCGTGTGGGGCCCTTCGAACGCTTCGGCGAACAGAAGCACCGTCGTATGATTCGTGAGGATCTGGCCAGCCAGGGAGATTCCGTTGCAATCCAGGAGCTACACCCAACCGAGCGGAGAGATGATCGATCTCCGCGAGTACGCCGCCGTTCTGCGGCGGCGTGCCCTGGTCATCGCGATCTTGGCCGCCATGGGACTCGGCCTCGCCTTGGGTTACTCCGAGCTGCAAACACCGATCTACATGGCGACGGCCAAGGTGTTGATCAATGCTCCTCCCGGAGACAGCCTGCAGAACCTCAACAACGTGATCAGCGTGGACACCGAGGCCCAGGTGGCCAGGTCGGCACCGATCGCCAGCGCCGCCGCCAAGGAGCTGGGACCACAGTTCATCCCCGCGGAGCTTCTCAAGCACGTCTCGGTCAAGTCGACGGCGAACACCTTCGTCTTGGACATCGCCTACTGGGACCCGAAGCCCGCCCAGGCCGCACTCGGAGCCAACGCCTTCGCGAAGGCGTACCTCGAGTACAAGGGACAGCAGGCCGCTGCCCTGATCGCCGAGCAGCAGGACTCGATCAATGCTCAGATCGCCGAGCTCAAGCAACAACAGCGCCAGCAGAACGCGATCCTCGAGACAGGGCTCCCCGGCACGATCGAATACCGCAACGCCCGGGACGCGCTTGACCAACTGAGTATCAGGCTCGGCGTCCTCTATTCCTCGCTCCTCCAGATACCCCAGGTCGTGAACCCCGGCCAGGTCATCCTGCCCGCTGAGGAACCGGGCGCGCCCTCGAGCCCCAAGGTCCCGCTGAACGCGGCGCTGGGTTTGTTCCTCGGCTTGTTCTTCGGGGTGATAGCGGCCTTCGTGCTGGATCGGATGGACGATCGCATCCACCGAGGCTCAGACCTCCAGCTCTACCTCGACGCCCCCGTCCTCGCGTTCGTGCCCCACGTGAAGGGCCGCCACCGCAAGCGCGACTCTCAACTGATAGTGCATCTCGACCCGCGCAGTCCGGTCGCCGAGGCCTACCGGACCATCCGAGCGAGCGTCCTGAGCATGGCCGACAAGCGCGATCTGAAGGTTCTCGGTATCACGAGCCCTGTGCAGGGCGAAGGGAAGTCGATGACCTCCGCGAACATCGCGGCAGCGCTCGGGCAGACCGACAAGCGGGTGCTCGTGTTGTCGGCCGACATCCGTAAGCCCAGGATCCACGAGTTCTTCGGTGCGACGAACGAGCGTGGGTTGAGCGACATCCTCGAGGGCGAGGTCTCGTTCGGCGAAGCGGTCGAGAGATCCGAGGTCGACAACGTGTGGGTGCTCGCGGGTGGCCGCTTCCCCGCACACCCCGCCGAGCTCTTGCAGTCGCCCGCGATGGCGGATCTCTTGGTTGCCGTCCGGAAGCAGTTCGACTTCGTGATCGTCGATTGCCCACCGGTGCTCGGCCTCGCCGATTGCCTGGCAGTGCTGCCGCTCGTCGACGCCGTCCTGCTCGTCGTTCAAGCGGACAAGACGCGAGGCGGCGCGATCCTCGAGGTGAGCGACCGCTTGGAGCGCGTCGGCGTCTCGGTCGACACGGTGATCATGAACGACCTCAACGTGGCTCGCGGCCGGCCCGGGCATCGCACATACGACTATTACACCGCCTCCAACGAGTATCTGCGGCCGGTGAGGACGCCGCCCCAGGAGTCTCTACGATCGGCTCGACCGCCACGCATCTCCTCCTCGGTCTCGGGCGGGAACGGGGTCGCGAAAGAGACCGAGCAGCAGCGGCCGAAGCTGGCGACGGACCCGTCGACCTCGAACGGCGAGACAACCGTGAGGGCGGAGCTCGAGCCGTCGACGATCCCCGCCGACGAAACCTGACCCAACTCCCCGGTCCGATCCACCCGATCCCTCAGATCCCCTTGAGGAACGCCACCGTCTCGGCGAGGCCGTCTTCCAGGTGGGTCCATGGCTTCCAGCCGATCGCGCTCGGCGCGCTCGAGATGTCGAGCGCGATCCGTCTGAGCTCTCCCGGAGGCAACGGACCGTGTCCGGGTTCCGCCGTGAACCCGATGATGCCGGCGAGCAGCTGATAGATGTGGTTCACACTCGACTCCAAGCCGGTGCCGATGTTGACCAGCCTGCCCGGGCCCTTGTCCATGGCCTGCACGAACGCGTGCACCGTGTCGTCGATGAACACATAGTCGCGGGTCTGGTTCCCGTCGCCGAAGATCGTCGGCGTCTCCCCGCCCAGCATCCTCGACGCGAAGATCGCGATGACGCCGGCCTCGCCGTGCGGGTCCTGACGCGGTCCGTACACGTTGCCGAGCGCCAGGGCGGTGAAGTCCAGACCGCGGTATCGCTGATAGAAGCCCAGGTAGTCAAAAACGACCTTCTTCGAGATGCCGTACGGGGACGTTGGGTGGCTGCCCTGTGCGCTGGTCTCCTTGGCAGGTACGCGCTTCGGCTCACCGTAGATCGTGCCGCCGCTCGCCGCGTAGATCACCTTGCGGACGCCGGCCTTCACCGCGTTCTCCAGCACGTTCAACGTTCCCATGATGTTGATGGCCGCGTCGCGCCCCGGATCCTCGAGCGACGGACGAACGCCCGACTGCGCCGCGAGATGGAACACGATCTCGGGCCGGTGTCGTTCGAAGAGTTGCTTCACCCCCTCGGAGCGCACGTCCATGTTGAAGAACGTGAACTCCTTGCCGTAGTTGCGGCCTTCCGCAAGGTTGGCGATGTGTCCCGTCGTCAGGTCGTCCACGCTGATGACGCGGTAGCCCTCGGCCAGCAGTCGATCGGCGAGATGCGAGCCGATGAACCCGGCGCCCCCGGTCACCAGGACGGTCGTCACGAGGCTAACCCTAAGTTCGGATCGGCTCCGATGTCGAGCGACGTGCGTTCCCCGCGAGCGAGCCTTACGGCACCCACGCACGCGATCATCGCCGCGTTGTCCGTGCAGAGCTCGAGCGGCGGGAACAGCACACGCAGCCCCGCGGCGCTCCCGTCACGCTCCATCCGTTCGCGCAGACGCGTGTTCGCCACGACGCCGCCGCCCAACAGCACGGTGCCCACGCCGAGTTGCTGCGCCGCCTCGACCGTCTTCCCGACCTGGACGTCGACGATCGCCTCCTGAAAGCTCGCCGCGAGGTCGGGCAGATCGATGTCGCGTCCCGCCGCGCGCTCCGCCTTCACGTGCCGGAGCACCGCCGTCTTCAACCCACTCATCGAGAAGTTGAAGTCGCCCGATCGCTCCATCGATCGCGGGAACCGGATCGCACCCGGGTTCCCGTGGCGCGACATCGCGTCGAGCGCGGGACCGCCGGGGAACCCGAGCCCGATCAGCCGCGCCACCTTGTCGAACGCTTCGCCTGCCGCGTCGTCGAGCGTCTGCCCCAACACCTCGTATCGGAACGGATCGGGCATGTGGACGATCATCGTGTGCCCGCCGCTCACCACGAGCGCGACGTACGGGGGCTCGGGCGGGCCGTGGGTGAGGAAGTTCGCCCAGATGTGTCCCTCGAGGTGGTTGACCCCGATCAGGTCGGCGCCGGTGGCGAGCGACACCCCCTTGGCCGCAGCCATCCCCACCAGGAGCGCCCCGACCAGACCGGGCCCCACCGTGACCGCCACCCCGGCGATGTCGCCGAAACCCGAGAGGCCGGCCGTCTGGAGCGCCTCGGCCATGAGCGGGTTCAGCGCTTCCACGTGCGCGCGCGCCGCCACCTCAGGCACCACCCCTCCGAAGCGCTCGTGCAGGTGGACCTGGGAGGCAACGAGGTTGGCGCGCACGGTGAAGCCGTCCTCAACCAGCGCGACTGCGGTCTCGTCGCACGAGGTCTCGATCCCGAGGGTGATCACGCCGGGCGCACGCCCTCCGGGAGCTCCGCCGCGATCTCCGCGAGGCGGGCCGCGAACTCCTTGGACCGAACGTCATCGGTCCACATGATCAGGGCGTCCTCGTTCAACTCCTGGTAGTAGTTCCGGCGGATGCCGACAGGGTGGAACCCGTAGCGACCGTACAGCCGCTGCGCGCCCCAGTTCGAAACGCGCACCTCGAGCGAGACCGCGTGTGCGCCCATGGCGATCGAGTCGACGAGCAACTCGTAGAGCAGGCGCGACGCCACCTTGCGTCGGTGATGCATCGGGTCCACCGCGATGTTCGTGACATGCCCTTCCTCGCCGTAGCAGATCAGCCCCGCGTAGCCGACGATCTCGCGATCGATCTTCGCCACCAAGTAGCGTCGGTTGTTCTGCTCGGCCATCTCGGCCAGGAAGAGGTTCGGGCTCCAGGGGCGCGAGTAGACCTGCCGTTCGATCGCCATCACGCCGCGCAGGTGGCGGCGGCGCATCTGGGTCACCTCAACCCTGGGCGCCTCTGGCTCGCTGATCCCAAGCGATCTCCGCATCCGACTTCCTTATGTACATTGGGACGACATCGAACAACCGATCGTGCTCCTCGCGCAAGAACCGAGGCACAGCCAGCTCGACCA